>DKMQ01000080.1:21294-27367 GCA_002470565.1 Oceanospirillaceae bacterium UBA7410
GCACCTAAAATAGTGGCAGGATCTGCGCCTAAAGCTACAGCCACTGGAAAATTTTCACCTGGGTGGGCAATTTTCCAATCACGAAAATCTAACGCACCACCACGATGAGACAACCAGCGCATGATTAAGCGGTTTTTGCCGATCACTTGCTGGCGATATATACCAAGGTTTTGGCGCTTCTTATTAGGCCCGCGAGTAATCACTAAAGGCCATGTTACTAGAGGGCCAGCATCACCTGGCCAGCAGGTTTGAATAGGTAGCTTAGCAAGATCAACCTCATCGCCTGTCATTACATATTGCTGGCATGGTGGTTTGCTAATGAGCTTGGGAGCCATGTTGAGCACTTGTTTATAAAGTGGCAACTTGTCTAAAGCGTCTCTAAAGCCTTTAGGGGGCTCTGGCTCTTTTAACGCGGCAAGTAAGTGGCCTATATCACGCAAGCTTTCTACACTTTCAGCGCCCATACCAAGAGCCACACGTTTGGGTGTGCCAAACAGGTTAGCTAATACGGGAGTGTCAAAACCTTTGGGGTTTTCAAATAATAAGGCGGGGCCTTCTGCTCGCAGAGTGCGATCGCAGATTTCAGTCATTTCAAGGTGTGGGTCCACCTCTTTAGTAATGCGTTTTAGCTCACCTTGGGCTTCAAGGCTTGCGATGAAGTCGCGTAGGTCTTTATATTTCATGGCCATAGCCTACCCATTCTCCACTGTATTAGGTGACTACATTAGGTAGCCACCTTTATTCATAATACTAAATAATGTCTTACTTACGCTTCATAGACATGAAGAACTCTTCGTTGGTTTTAGCACCTTTAAGCTTATCCAACAAAAATTCAGTCGCTTGGCCATCTTCCATAGGATCAAGCAATTTACGCAAAATCCACATGCGCTGCAGCTCTTCATCACGAGTTAATAGCTCTTCACGACGAGTGGAAGACTTACGGATGTTGATGGCAGGGAATACACGGCGCTCGGCAATTTTACGATCCAAGTGCACTTCTGAGTTACCTGTGCCCTTAAATTCTTCAAAGATCACTTCGTCCATCTTCGAGCCAGTATCGGTCAATGCTGTAGCAATAATGGTAAGGCTACCGCCTTCTTCAATATTACGTGCCGCACCAAAGAAACGCTTAGGGCGCTCTAATGCATGGGCGTCAACACCACCGGTTAATACCTTGCCAGAAGAAGGGATTACAGTGTTGTAGGCACGAGCCAAACGAGTGATTGAATCCAAAAGGATGACCACGTCTTTTTTGTGCTCTACCAAACGCTTGGCTTTTTCAACGACCATTTCAGCTACTTGCACGTGACGTGAAGGTGGCTCGTCAAACGTGCTGGCCACTACTTCGCCACGCACAGAGCGCTTCATGTCGGTCACTTCTTCAGGACGCTCGTCAATAAGCAACACGATCAAATGACAATCTGGATTATTACGCGTAATGGAATGCGCAATATTTTGCAGCATCAAGGTTTTACCAGCCTTAGGTGGGGACACAATCAAGGCACGCTGGCCTTTGCCCATTGGCGCTGTTAAATCGATGATACGGGCCGTTAAGTCTTCACTAGAGCCATTACCAAGCTCCATGCTTAAACGTTCCGTAGGGAACAAAGGTGTTAGGTTTTCAAACAACACCTTATGCTTTGCTTGTTCTGGTGGCCCATAGTTAATGCTGTTCACTTTAAGCAGGGCAAAATAGCGTTCGCCATCTTTGGGTGGACGGATCTTACCGTCTATGCTGTCGCCTGTGCGAAGGCTAAAGCGGCGTATTTGGCTTGGCGAGACATAAATGTCGTCCGGCCCTGCTAAATAAGAAGCGTCTGCTGAGCGCAAGAAGCCAAAGCCATCTTGCAATATTTCTAGCACACCTTGGCCAAAAATATCTTCGCCACTTTTAGCATGACGTTTAAGAATGCTAAAGATACATTCTTGTTTACGAGACCTAGCTACATTATCGAGACCCATACCTTGGGCAATTTCGACAAGTTCAGGCATTGTTTTAGTTTTTAATTCAGTTAGATTCATAAGTAATAAGCGAAGGGGCGTCAGTGCGCGCTAGCGAGGAAAATGAAATTAGTGGAATAGTCAGGCTAAGTTAGCCGGTAAAAATACAGCCGATTAAGACAGAAGGTCTTGCTGGATTGCTTACAGTCTGTATTAAGCGGCGCCAACTGTCAACTTTAAAATACGCTGGATAAGCGATAATGTTCTATAGCAGCATCAACATGGCCCATTTTATACTGTAATCGAGCCATTTCGGCATGCGCCTCTTTGCTGGCTTGCAAGCTAATACTGGCTTGCAAATAGTCTTGGGCTTTGCCCCAAAGCTCTAAGCCACCGCATAAGCGGCCTAATGTGAGCTGCAAGGCTGCACTGTCTTTTGCAGAGGCTTGCCAAGCTTCTGCTTGTTTTAAACTTTTAGACAAATCTGCTAAAGGCAGGTGTGCGTATTCAAGCACTAGCTCATCTGACCATTGCTGCTTGAGTGTGTGCTCTATGAATGTTTGTGTTGTAACGGCGCTATCGCCCTCAATACGGGCCATCGCTTTAGCGTAGCTCACAATACTTGGGGTGTGATTAGTCACACTTTTAGGGGCTTTTTTCCACAAGGCTTGGAGCTGGTCTAAGCTGCTTTTTGCTGCACTACCTGCTTGGTTTTGGCTTGTACTAAAAGCACGCCCATAGGCCAACTGCTGCTGCTGAGCTAGCTGTTCTTCACTTAGCTGATTACAACTACCCACCACCTTTAATAAACTAATCAGCTCGGGCCACATTTGCTGACGCTGTAATAAATCTAGCAGTAGCTGATTGGCTTCTGCATGTTTAGGGCTAAGCTTATGCAGGCTTTGTAATGCGCCAAGAGCACCTTCATGGTCACCTTGATATAAACATATTTCGCAAAGCTTTAAATAAACTAACTGCTGAGCATCTGGAAATTTGGCCACCAGTTGATTTAACACTCTACGTGCTTCTTCCATCTTGCCCTGTCTACCTAGCGCTTGAGCCAGCGCTGGCAACACTACAAAGGGCTGGTCTGTGGTAGAGGATATTTCAGCAAGCTTTTTTTGTGCGCGCAAGTTTTGGCCATCAGCCAAAGCTAACAACCCTAAACGTATTTGAGCTTGCATGCGTTTGGTGCGGCTAGTCTCTTGCCAATTGCCGATTACTTTAAAGGGCAAATTGAGCGAAGTAACCAATCGTAGGCTAAAAGACATCACCACAAATAGCAGAACAATAGCTGCTAGTAATATCCAAATGCTCATTTCCACACTAGTGTCACCCCAAGCTAGTAACACATAGCCTGGATCTATATTAGCTAAAGCACCTAAACCTGCACCTGCAATTAACACCGATAAGATGACTAGGATGAAAAAACGCATGAGTTATTCTCCCACCAATGGCTGCGCTGGAGTGTCATGCAAGGTAGCAATAAAGCCTTGCAACGCCACCAAAGATCCACTGATATTGGGCATATTAACCAACACTTTTACTTCACTTAGTTCGTCAATTGTTTTATTCATGGCCTTAACCACCGCGTCACTTGGGCGGTAGTACTGGGTTAAAAGCTGCTGCACACCTTCCAAGGATTGATCATAAATGCCTTGTTGGCGGCGCAAAAGAGCCACCTGCGTTTGGCTTAACGCCATTTCAATACGCATGCGCACTAAAAGCTGCGCCGCTGGAGTGAGTAATTGTTGGTCTTCTTGTGTGCGTGATTGCACTTTAACCAGCTGCTTTAGCTCTGAGAAAATACCAGCACTGGCACTTTTAGTGCCAAGCCATAAAGACTCACTCCATGTAACACCCTGTGCAGAAGAAACCGGTAGAGTGCTATCTTGAGTAGATTGTACTGCTTCAACCGCCACCGCCTCACTGCGAGGGGGGATAAAGGTAAGCTTAGATGCCAAAGAAGATAACGCTGCAAGCTGGGCATACACCCCTTGCACATCCACACTTGGCACTGCAGTAAGGGAAGCTAAATCTAGGGCAATGGCACGCCTAATGCCATAGGTGCCTACTTGCTCGCTGTCTCGTATGATGATGTCAGCAGCGCTAAGCAAGGCAATAGCTGATTCGCTAGCTTGCTCCATGGCTAATCTTTGGTTGGCTAGACGCAATAAATATTCTGCTTCTGCTAACTGCCACTTAGGTAACACTTGGCCCTGATCTAATTGTGCTTTTGCCATGGCTTCTAATGCCACTACAAGGGCATCATCCATGGCCTGTTGATTATTTTTTATATCTGTTTGTTCGGTTTTGATATTGCTAAGTGCTGCAGCATTGGCAAGCGTGGCGTCATCTAGCTTTTGTGACAAAGATTGCTGCTTTTGTTGCCAATTTTCTAGGGCTTTAGATTGGCCGCTTTGGCCTGAGGTAAGCTGCGCCGTGAAAGACTGAGTTTGCCACTGCAAATAACCCAAGCCTGCCACGGCTGCGATTAATATTAGCACAAGCAGCCACAACAAACCTTGCTTAGCTTGGCCTGCTGGCTTTGTTTTTGATGCCGTAGCACGATCTGCTGGTTTGGATACTTTAGCTGTTTTGGTGGCGGAAGATTTGAGACCCGCGCCTTTTTCTAGCGTTTTGCTATTAGCGTTATTTTGATCTTGTGTCACTGCGTAAGCATCCTTTTTTGTGCGGCCCTATGGCCTGCTTTCACTGCATCTTACCACTTGTTTTAACACTTGTATTAACTACAGGGCAAGGTGCTTATTTTTGTATCGGTAACAACATTGATTGTAGCAAAGTATCGCACATAGATTGGTTACTGGCACTACTGCTAGTGAGTAATACACTATAGCCTAATGCACGGGCTTGATCGGCCACCCGCATGCTTGGTAACACCAACACGATATTGTGTTTATCACACCAGGGTTTATGCGCTAATAATGCGTCAAAATTTTCTAAGGTTTCACCGCTTTGTAAAATCACTGCTTGTGGGGCAAATTCATCCACTTGCAAAAGCTGCAACGCACTTAACTGTGGCATTTTGCGCTGGTAGCACTGGGCATAGTCTACCTTGGCGCCGGCTGCAGTTAAGGCATCTGACAGTGTTTGCCTACCCCCTTGACCACGCACTATAAGCACTTTGTCATGCATTCTAATTTGAGGTAATAAATGGGCAAGCAAGGCTTCACTGGTGTCTCCTGTTGCAGGCCTACCGGCGTCAATTCCCGCAGCCACTAACATGGCTTGGGTAGACTCGCCCATGCCCCACCAGTTGACGCCCACAGGCCATTGAGGCCAATAGTCTCGTACTAAGTCTAGCCAATGTTGCGCAGCATTGGTGCTGATCACAATCACATGATCAAAAGTAGATAGCTCCATAGCCAAACGTTTACTTTGCAAACCATCTTCACTTATAAGCTGCACAGGCTCAATGGCCAAGCAAGGCAAATGCTGAACTTGGAAACCCTGCTTTTGCAGCAGCTCTACCATGGCTTTGGCTTGCGCAACGGGACGTGTGACAAGCACCTTTATAGCGGTCATAGGCTGCTTACTGATCGGCGTAAATAGCCTGCAGAATTTCACCAGCACCTTGTGCTAATAGATCTTCTGCAGCTTGGATGCCAAGTTGTTCGGCTTGTGCGCGCGGGCCTCTGATTTGGGTAGTGAGCACACGGCTACCGTCTACCTCACCTACCAAACCACGCAGCCACAATTGATCACCTTCTAGCTGCGCAAAACAGGCAATAGGCACTTGGCAACCGCCTTCTAAGCGTTTATTTAATGCTCTCTCTGCGATCACACGATCTGCAGTGTCTGCGTGGTGCAAGGGTGCAAGTAGCGCCATAGTTTGGGCATCATCCACACGGCACTCCACACCCACTGCACCTTGCCCACCCGCTGGCAAGCACTGCTCATCTGTTAAGCGTGAGCGAATGCGCTCGTGAAACTCAAGGCGCATTAAGCCCGCACTGGCAAGAATAATGGCATCATATTGGCCTGCATCTAGCTTGGCTAAGCGGGTGTTCACATTACCTCGCAAATCTAATAATTGCAGATCAGGCCGCAGCGCTTTTACTTGTAATTGGCGACGCAGGCTTGAGGTGCCCACCTTAGCGCCTTGCGGCAA
>DKMQ01000080.1:27381-29398 GCA_002470565.1 Oceanospirillaceae bacterium UBA7410
TCGTCTAAGCAGGCGTAGTGATTACTTACAAACGCATCACTTGAATCTTCACGTTCACAAATAATAGACAAGCCCAAACCTTCAGGGAAATCCATTGGCACATCTTTCATAGAGTGCACGGCAATGTCTGCACGGCCCTCTAACATGGCATGCTCTAGCTCTTTTACAAACAAACCCTTACCGCCTACTTTAGCCAAAGGCACATCTAAAATTTTGTCGCCTTTGGTTTTCATTCCCAAAATCTCAATGATGATGCCAGGATGATGACGCTCTAATTCTGCTTTAATAAAATAAGCCTGCCAAAGGGCAAGCTGGCTTTCACGAGTGGCGATGCGAATGGTTGTCATAGGTAAGAAAATCATTAAATATTAGAAGATGATGTAGTGTACCAAATTGCTCTGCTTTTTGTGTGAGATAGTATGTAATATAGACATCATCATCATGCTGATTTATTAATCAGTAATAGGTAAAATGATCACCAAGCAGCCCCATATCTACTAAGACTTTATTTATGTATTCTGATTTAACCCCTGATATTGAAAACCCACGCCGTATTCGCAGCTTTGTAAAACGTGCAGGCCGCATGACGCCCTCGCAAGAACACGCCCTAGAGCACTATTGGCCATTGTATGGTTTAACCTTAGATAAAGGCCCACTAAACTTTACTGAGATATTTGGCAATGACCACCCAGTGATTATGGAAATTGGTTTTGGTATGGGCGACTCACTTTCTACCATGGCCGCAACCATGCCAGAAAATAATTACATTGGCATAGAAGTGCATCGCCCAGGTGTAGGCCGACTACTTAATAACCTAGCCACTCAAGAGCTAAGTAATGTGCGCGTGTTTTGTGATGACGCCATTGAAGTGATGGAACAATGCATTAAAGATGGCAGCTTGGGTGGGGTGCAACTATTTTTTCCAGACCCATGGCACAAAAAAAAGCACAACAAGCGCCGCATAGTGCAGCCTAATTTTGTGCAAGATATTCGTCAAAAACTTAGCGAAGGTGGTGTATTCCACATGGCCACAGATTGGCAGCCCTATGCAGAGCATATGATGGAAGTGATGGAGCCTGCGCCAGGCTATAGTAACCAAGCGGGGCCACAACAGTATTCACCACAGCCAGACTTTCGCCCTAGCACTAAGTTTCAGCGCCGCGGTGAAGGTAAAGGCCATGGTGTGTGGGATTTAATGTATCAAAAAGACGCTTAACACCTATTGGTTAAAGCGCTTTAGCCAGGGCACACAGCGCAATTTGTCGCGTTGCTCATAAATAGCTAGAGCATCAGCGGGGCTTAGAGCAAAGTCATCCTCATAGCCTTGGCTTAACGCGCTAATTCTCATGGTGTACCACGCCGTTATGCCACCCTGCGGCGTTGATTCAAAACTAGGGTAGCTTGGATCACTGGGATCTTTGGCTAGCCATAGGTTAGCCACATTGGGCTCTACCACTAAAGCCCGAGCCAAACCTACGATATCTACATGCCCACTTGCCAAGGCATCCACGGCTTGCTGGTGATACTTAAACCCGCCCGTTAGCATGAGCGGGATATTCGTTGCCCCACGTGCTTGCTCGGCAAAGCCCAGAAAATAAGGCCCACCACCGCCACCGTCAGAGCTAGACTTAGTGCCCGGGAAATAAGTACCGCCGCTAATTTCGATTAAATCTACTGAAGTGCCATCAAGTATACGTACAAACTCCAAGGCGTCGGCTTCTGTTAGCCCACCCTCTAGCATGTCTGAAGAATTGATCTTGATACCGATAGGGAATCTTGGACCTACAGTTTTGCGAACTTCATTAATAATATCAATGATAATGCTAGAGCGAGCTTCAATAGAGCCACCATAGTTATCTTGTCTAGAGTTAAACAAAGGCGAAAGAAATTGACTAAGCAAAAACCCATGGGCAGCATGAATCTGCACGCCACCAAAGCCTACATTTTTTGCAAAAAGTGCTGTTTTTGCATACATTTTAGGTAGCTGCTGCACCTCATTCACCAGTAAACCCCTGCA
>DKMQ01000011.1 GCA_002470565.1 Oceanospirillaceae bacterium UBA7410
AATCGCTATGGTGAAGCTAAGCTTGCTTTTGAAAAACTCATAAAACAACACTGCCATCAACATATTATTCTTCGTGTGGGCTGGATATTCAGTGCTCAAGGCAATAATTTTGTATTGAGAACTTTGCGACAATTACAGCAGCATGATTCCGTAAAGGCTGTGTCTGATCAACAAGGGTGTCCTACTTATGCCAATGATGTCGCAGGAGTGATGATTGCTATAATTAATCAGCTAGAATGTGATATTGAGGTTTGGGGTACCTATCACTATAGCGGTGCTGAAGTGACTACTTGGAAAGGTTTTGCTGAAGCTATACTTGCTGCAGCAAAAAAACATGGCGCTACACAGGCGCAAACGATTGAGGCTGTGACAAGTTTAGAGTGGCCAGCTAATGCGCCTCGACCTGCTTATAGTGTACTAGATTGTAGTAAAATACTTTCCACTTTTGGCATACGTCAAAGACCATGGCGCTCGGGCCTTGTTAAGGTCATCGATCAGGTTTTTAAACCGGTATCAATAGACTGATTAACACTGTTTAATCATCAACTATTCAAGTTAAATCGCCTAACACCTAATGTAAAATAGAAGAGATGGCTAAGGGCGGGTATAATACATGGTAATTAAACTATTAAGCGGTCATCTAGTGAGGCTGTGAGTGAGCTTATGCAACATCAGTTGATAGACGACTTTGGACGACAGGTCGATTATGTACGTATTTCTGTAACAGATCGGTGTGATTTTCGCTGTGTGTATTGCATGGCAGAAGAAATGACATTTTTGCCTCGACATAGCATCATGAGTATTGAAGAAATTGAGCTTGTTGCCAAAGCATTTGTAGAATTAGGTGTGACTCGCATCCGTCTTACGGGAGGTGAGCCTTTAGTGCGCAGAGGTTTAGTTGAAAATCTGCATAAAATAGGCAAGCTAAAAGGTCTCAATGAACTGCTGATTACGACCAATGGTTCACAACTAGTGCGACATGCTAAAGCCCTCAAAGAAGCAGGGGTCAAGCGTTTAAATGTAAGTTTAGATTCATTGGATGAGGCTAAGTTTAAAGCGATGACCCGCACTGGAAAATTACCTCAGGTTTTACAAGGTATTAATGCTGCGATTGAAGAAGGTTTTGAGCGTATAAAAATTAATGCAGTAGTGATGCGTGGAAGCAACGATGATGAGGTGCTTGACTTAGTTGACTTTGCCCGTGATAAAGGAATAGATATCGCTTTTATCGAAGAAATGCCTTTAGGTAATATCGAAAGTCATGATCGTGCACTGACATACTGCTCTAGTGATGATGTGCGTGAAATTATTGAGCAACACTATCCATTAACTCATAATCCACAAAAAACTGCTGGCCCATCTCGTTATTACAGCATGCCTAACCACAAAACTCGGATTGGTTTTATTTCTCCGCACAGTCATAATTTCTGTAGTGACTGTAATCGTGTCAGAGTCACAGTAGAGGGACGCTTATTGTTGTGTTTAGGTAATGAACACAGCCTTGATCTTATGCCCATATTACGGGCCCAACCAGGGCAAATTGAGCCCATAAAAGAAGCGATTATTGCTTCTATGGCACTAAAGCCAGAAAAGCATCATTTTGATTTGCATGAAAAGCCGCAAATTCTCCGATTCATGAACGCCACTGGCGGATAATAAGAACAATTAAACATGACTAATAATATTGATCCATTTCAGGATATTAGGCCTTATAGCGATGAAGAAGTTAGGCCGGTAATCGATGCTCTTTTAAACAACAAAGAGCTGCTGGATGTTTTAGGGCGTTTCAAATATCCTCGTTTAAAGTCACTCTTAGGGCCTGCTTTAAATCTTCCTATACAGTGGGTGCTTAGGCGAGAATTTGAGCATGTGAAAGATGTATCCTCATGGCAAAAAATCATTTCTAAATATATGGGAAAAATGCTCAAACGTACGGTTTCCCAATTGACCTATAGTGGTTTGGAGAAGCTAAAGCCTGATACAGGGTACCTATTTATTTCTAACCACCGCGACATTACTATGGACCCTGCTTTAGTGAGTTATGGTTTAGACCAACAAGGTTTAGAAACAGCTCGTGTTGCAATTGGCGACAACCTGTTACAAAAGCCATATGTTAGCGACATCATGCGACTTAATAAAAGCTTTGTAGTTAAGCGCTCCGCCACTGGAGTTCGTGAAAAAATGAAAGCTTATATGCAATTGTCCAGTTATATTGATCACTCAGTGCATACAGGCCATAACATCTGGATTGCCCAAAGAGAAGGCAGAGCTAAAGATGGTATTGATACTACTGATGTGGCAGTTATGAAAATGTTATACATGAGTAAGAAAAAATCTGGCCAAAGCTATGCTGATTACATTAATAGCTTGCACATAGTTCCTGTGTCTATCGCTTATGAATTTGACCCATGTGACAAAGCAAAAGCATGTGAGTTAGCGGCTTTAGAAACTAGTGGTGAGTATACTAAAGCTAAATTTGAAGATATGAAAAGTATTGTTAAAGGCATTGTTGGTAACAAGGGCAAGGTTCATGTTGCCTTTGGGGAGCCTTTAAAAGGTCAGTTTGAAACGCCAGAAGACATCGCCCTTGCTATCGATTCAAGCATTGCTAAAAACTACCAGCTGCAAGCTACTAATATGGCTGCCCATGCTATTCGTCAAGGGCAGTCCCATGAGGAAGCGGATGCATTACAACAACGCTTCGCAGGGCTCACCTCTAGGCAGCAAGAACATGCGTTAGCCATGTATGTTAATCCAGTGTTGCGACAGCAACAATTTAATGTCGTAGTTGTAGACTAAGGATTCCCGCGTTATGTCACAATTGACCCATATAGATAATCAAGGCCATGCCCATATGGTGGATGTGTCTGAGAAGGATGTCACCACCCGTGTAGCACGTGCGGAGGCGTTCGTAGAAATGCTACCGTCCACTTTGGGGTTAATTACCGGAGGTGGTCACAAAAAAGGTGACGTGCTGGCTGTGGCTCGTATTGCAGGCATCCAAGCCGCAAAAAAATGCAGTGATCTGATTCCTTTGTGCCACCCTCTGATGTTGTCTAAGGTTAGCGTAGATTTGATCCCAGATGTGGCCAATAATCGTGTTTGTATCCAGACTATGTGTAAGCTAAATGGTCGTACAGGGGTAGAAATGGAGGCACTATGTGCGGCATCTACTGCAGCTCTAACGCTCTATGACATGTGTAAAGCTGTGGATCGTGGCATGATTATAAGTGGCTTGCGGGTGGTAGAAAAGCAAGGTGGTAAAAGTGGTCATTGGGTGATTGATGCGACTTTAGGAGAGCGAGCGTGATCAAAGTGCTTTTTTTCGGACAGCTTAAAGAACAGCTAGGCGTTACGGGTATTGAGGTTTTGGTAGATGTTGACATTAACGTTTCGCAACTTATTGATAACATCATAAAAACCCACCCAAAATGGGCTCAAGATATTAACCATGAAACGGTGCTGGTTGCAGTTGATCAAATTATGGCAAAGGCAGGCACACTAGTGCCAATGTCTTGTGAGGTCGCTTTTTTCCCACCAGTAACAGGAGGCTAAGCCCATTTTACTTGTTAGAACAGTCTTTTTTTATATGGGTTTATCTATTATCTCCATAATTGCGTCAACCTTATTGGTGAGCACTTCTCCTGTGGTTAAGCGTCGCTTTAGGTTTAAGTTTGTGAGTTATTGTAATCGTGCAGTTTTGCAATGGATGAAGATAACCTGTGGAGTAACGTTTGAAATAAACGGCCTGCACCATATACCTAAAAATCAGCCTTTGGTAGTGGCTTGCAACCATCAAAGTGATTGGGAAACATTTTTTTTGCTCACCATTGGGTTGCCTGTGAGTACAGTGCTTAAAAGGGAGTTGCTGTACATTCCATTTTTTGGATGGGCTTTAGCGATGCTTAACCCAATAGCCATAGATCGTAAGCGCAAAACAAACGCACTAAAGCAGCTTTCTCAGCAAGGCTGTGAACGGTTGAATGCGGGCATTTCTGTAGTGATATTTCCAGAAGGTACGCGTTGCCCTCCTGGTGCATTGGGCCCATGTACAAAAGGGGCTGCAATGCTGGCTCACCAAGCTGGGGTACCCATTTTGCCTATAGTGCAAAACAGTGGCCACTTGTCTTCTCCACGCAAATGGCTAAAACCTGCTGGTAAGATAGAGGTAAGAATTGGACAGCCTATCAGTGCTGATGTGCCAACTAAAGAAATGCATGCACAGATGGTTTCTTGGATGACGGAAAACCTTTCTAAGATATCCTAGATTAATTGTAGTCAATTGCCACCATTGGGTGACAATTGACTAAGTCTTAAGCTACGTATTTAGTGAATACTAAGCTTGCATTAGTGCCACCAAAGCCAAAGCTGTTAGACATCACTGTGGTTAATTCCACATTGTCTTTCTTTTGAGTGATCACGGGCATTCCATCAGCACCTTCATCTAATTGATCAATGTTGGCTGAGGCAGCGATAAAGCTATTGGCTTGCATTAAAAGGCTGTAAATAGCTTCTTGCACTCCAGCAGCGCCCAAAGAGTGACCGGTAAGTGACTTGGTAGAGGTGATTGGTGGGCATTGATCACCAAATACAGACTTCACTGCTTTAAGTTCCTGGATGTCACCAGCAGGTGTGCTAGTACCGTGGGCGTTAATGTAATCGATAGGTTTGTCGATAGTGCTCATCGCCTGTTGCATGCAGCGCATAGCACCTTCACCAGAGGGTGAAACCATATCATAACCATCAGAAGTGGCGCCATATCCTACTAGCTCAGCATAAATTTTTGCTCCACGAGCTTTTGCATGCTCGAGCTCTTCTAGTACTAACATGCCACCACCGCCTGCAATCACAAAGCCATCTCTATTCGCATCGTAAGCGCGTGAAGCTTGTGTTGGGGTGTCGTTGTACTTACTAGATAGTGCGCCCATTGCATCAAATAAAACACTCTGGCTCCAATGCAACTCCTCACCACCACCAGCAAAAACAACATCTTGCTTATTCAGTTGAATCTGTTCCATAGCGTTGCCAATGCAGTGGGCGCTAGTAGAACAAGCAGAGGTAATGGAGTAGTTACACCCTTTGATTTTAAACGGTGTGGCTAGGCACGCTGATACTGTGCTTGCCATAGTACGGGTAACACGATAAGGGCCTACGCGGCGTAGACCTTTTTCGCGCATGCCATCAGCAGCTTCAATAACGTTGCCATTAGATGCCCCACCAGAACCTGCAATCAATCCTGTGCGAGGGTTGGAAACTTGTTCGTCTGTTAGGCCAGAATCATCGATAGCTTGCTGCATAGATAAGTATGCATAGGCAGCAGCATCACCCATAAAACGCATTAATTTACGGTCTATCAAGCTAGCAAAGTCTATGTCTACACTGCCTGCAATGTGACTTTTGAATCCCATTTCTTGGTACTCAGGCTGAAAACTAATGCCTGACTTGCCTGCGTTTAAGGACGCTAAAACTTCTTCTTGATTGTGTCCTATGCAGGATACAATCCCTAATCCGGTAACGACAACACGTCGCATAATAGACCTCATTAATGTGCAGTTAAATAATGTACTTTAAATTTACCGTATACGTCTCTAGTATATTAAAAGTCGTCTGTGCTGGTAAATAGTCCAACGCGTAAATCTTTTGCAGTGTAAATCTCCCTGCCATCTACTTCCATACTGGCGTTGGCAATGCCCATGACCAGTTTGCGTTCAATGCAGCGAGTAATATCAATTTTGTAAGTTACTTTTTTAGCAGTAGGAAGTACTTGCCCAAAAAATTTAACTTCGCCAGAGCCTAGAGCACGACCGCGACCTTTATTACCTTTCCATCCAAGATAAAAGCCAACAATCTGCCACATAGCATCTAAGCCTAAACAGCCTGGCATAACAGGGTCAGTGGGAAAGTGGCAGTCAAAAAACCATAGATCTGGACTAATATCCAATTCAGCAATAATCTGACCTTTATCATGGCTACCGCCAGTTTCAGAAATATGGACTATACGATCCATCATCAGCATATTGCCTACAGGTAAGCGGGCGTTGCCAAGGCCGAACATGTCGCCATTGCCGCAAGATAATAGTTCGTCACGGTTAAAGGAAGAAGGTCTGCTCATTAATATGTTTTCCGTATGGTGGTAACTAAGTGTAATAACTGATCAATGTATTATTGTAGCACTATTAGTTTTGTCGGGCTAAAGCTAGGGTACATAAATTAGCCAAAGAGCTTTTATAGTGCGAATCCTCTATTAAATCAAGGCAGTTCAATGCATGTTGTGTTTCTTGTGAAGCTCTAGCTCGAGTGTAATCTAGCGAGCCACAACGATTTAAAATTGATTGGATTTGATCGATGTGTTCGCAGCTACCCTGCCTGATGGCACTACGAATTAGTGTGCGCTCCTCTTGAGTTGCGTACTGCATCGCATGAATCAAAGGTAAAGTGGGCTTCCCTTCAGCTAAATCATCACCTACTTCTTTGCCCATAGTCGCCGGGTCACCAGTATAGTCCATAAGGTCATCTATAAGCTGAAATGCAATGCCTAGGTGGCGCCCAAAGCGCCTTAAGGCGTCAGTTTTTATTGGGTCAGCTTCAGCTAATTGAGCGCCTGTGTGGCTAGCAGCTTCAAATAACATAGCTGTTTTGCCAAGAATAACATGAAGGTAGCTCTGTTCACTCACATCTGGGTTCTTGGCGTTAAGCATTTGTAACACTTCACCTTCAGCGATAACGTTAGTGGCACTGGACAAAGTGCCCATAATATTTACTTGGCCTATTTCTACTAGCATCTGAAATGCGCGAGAATATAAAAAATCACCCACAAGAACGCTAGAGGAGTTGCCCCATTTATTATTAGCAGTGGGTTTTCCGCGTCGCAGATCAGATGTATCTACTACGTCATCATGCAACAAAGTAGCGGTATGAATGAACTCAACAACTGCAGCAAGGGTTATATGTTTAACGCCTTGGTACCCGCAAGCTTGGGCTGACAATAATACCAATAGTGGGCGTAAGCGTTTGCCGCCACTTTCTATAATATATTGGCCGATTTTCTCCACTAATGGAACGTTTGAGCTAAGGTGCTGGATAATAGAGGCATCAACAGCTGCGAAGTCGTCTTTTACTGATGAGTATAGGTCGGTAGCCTGCATAACTGATGCGGAATCGATGTGAGAAATTGAGTTGTTAATGCTAGTTAGCTAGAGCCCAAGTGTCAAGGAAACTGCTATCAGCGAAGGATTATTTGACTAACATTGGTTGCCAATTAAGTGATTCAGAGGTCAGCACTAAAAACCTTAAGATACTGTGTTCATATGCTTGTGAATAATGGGAAGTTAGCGTAAAATTACGCCCCCTGTGACTGGTCCAACTTGCTCCCTGTCATATGGCACTTTAAAGAACTATTTTTAGCCCTTTAAATGCTATTAGCAGCAGGCCTTTTTTTAGTAGCCGGATCAGCACATATTGGAGAAGTGTATGTACGCAGTAATTGTAAGCGGTGGCAAGCAGCACCGTATAGAAGAGGGTGAAACCCTCAAGCTAGAAAAACTGAACCTTGAAGTTGGCGCTAGCGTTGATTTTGATCGTGTGCTTTTAGTTGTTAATGGTGAAGATGTGAAGATCGGTGCTCCTGTTGTTGAAGGCGCTAAGGTTTCTGCAGAGATCGTGTCTCACGGTCGTGGCAAGAAAGTTCGCATCATGAAGTTTAAGCGCCGTAAACACCACATGAAGCAGATGGGTCATCGTCAGTGGTTTACCGAAGTTAAGATTACTGGCATTAGTGCCTAATCGTAAGGAGATAACCCATGGCTCATAAGAAAGCAGGTGGTAGTACTAATAACGGTCGCGATTCAGAGTCTAAACGCTTAGGTGTTAAGCGCTTTGGTGGTCAGGCCGTTGCAGCGGGTAATATTCTAGTTCGTCAGCGTGGAACTCACTTCCATGCTGGTACAAACGTAGGTTGTGGTAAAGATCACACTTTGTTTGCTACAGTAACTGGTACTGTTAAGTTCGTTGTTAAAGGTCCTAAAAACCGCAAGTTCGTTACTATCGTACCGGCTTAAGGTTAAGAACCTAAAAAGGCCTTAGGGGTCTTTAAAAAAAGCCCCGCCTAGCGGGGCTTTTTTGTGCTCAATATGAGCGAAACGCCACAGCGTGATATGTTAGACACGTGGCGATTTAATTATTACTGATCAAGGCGCGGAGCCTTTATCTTGCAGCCTTTGCTGCACGGAGAATGTATGAAATTTGTTGACGAAAGTAACGTCATTGTGGAAGCAGGTAAAGGCGGGAACGGTTGCTTAAGCTTTCGACGTGAGAAGTACATTCCTCGTGGTGGCCCAGATGGCGGTGATGGTGGAGATGGTGGGAGTATTTACGTAGAAGCAGATGAGACGCTAAATACTTTGGTTGATTATCGTTTTCAACCTCGCTATCAAGCTCAATCTGGTGAGTCAGGTAAAGGCGCTGATTGCACAGGTGGTTCTGGCGAAGACATGACTTTAACAGTGCCTGTAGGTACGACTATTGTCGATCGTGATACTGATGAAGTGCTAGGTGACTTAGCAGAGGCAGGCCAAGTTATAAAGGTGGCTCAAGGTGGTTTCCACGGCTTAGGTAATACGCGATTTAAATCTAGCGTTAACCGCGCTCCTCGCCAAACTTCAAATGGATCCCCAGGTGAAAAGCGTAACCTTCGTTTTGAGCTAAAAGTATTAGCAGATGTAGGTTTGTTAGGCATGCCCAATGCGGGTAAATCGACCTTTATTCGAGCAGTGTCTGCAGCTAAGCCTAAAGTGGCTAATTATCCGTTTACTACACTTACCCCCAATCTTGGTGTTGTGAGTCTGCAGCGCCATCGTAGTTTTGTTATCGCTGATATTCCAGGGCTCATTGAAGGCGCAGCTGAAGGTGCAGGGCTTGGTATTCAATTTCTTAAGCATTTGTCTCGTACAAGTGTGTTGTTGCACTTGGTGGATATGGCGCCTTGGGACGATGTTACACCTGCTGAAACAGCTAAGATAATAGTGCGTGAGCTGGAGAAGTTTAGCCCGGCTCTAGCGGATCGTGAGCGTTGGTTGGTGCTTAATAAGCTTGATTTAGTGCCAGAAGATGAGCGCAAAGAACGCTGCCAGTCTGTTGTTGACGCGCTTAATTGGAAAGGCCCAGTGTATGAAATTGCGGCAATTAATAAGCAAGGCACACTAAAGCTTGCTGGCGACATCATGGACTTTATCGAAGAGCGAAATGAGCGCGCGCTTGCAGATCCAGAATACGCTGCTGAAGAAGAGGAGTTGAAGCTACGCCTAGAGCAAGAAGCTCGTGAACGTGTGCAGCAGTTTAAGCTTGCTCGTCATCAACAGCGCCTGGCAGCCAAAGGCAATGATGATCTAGACGATGATTATGACGACGATGACTACGATGTTGAAGTCGAGTACACCTATGACTAGCCATCAGGCTGCTGTTAGTGGCCAGCGCTGGGTAGTTAAAATCGGCAGCGCATTGCTAACCGATGATGGTAAAGGCCTCGATAAAGAGGCCATTTCTTGTTGGGTCGATCAATTAGTAAAACTACGCCAGCAAGGTGTAGAGATCGTATTAGTCTCGTCAGGTTCAATTGCCCAAGGTATGGTGCTTTTGGGCTGGACTCAAAGACCAAAAGAAATTCATAATCTTCAAGCTGCTGCAGCTGTAGGCCAGATGGGCTTGGTGCAGTGCTATGAAGAAAGTTTTTCGCGACATGATATGCGTACCGCGCAAATTCTTCTTACCCATGACGATTTAACTCACCGTGAGCGTTATCTCAATGCTCGTGGCACTTTGCGTGCTTTAGTTAGTCACAACGTTATCCCTGTAGTAAATGAAAATGATACAGTCGTTACAGATGAGATTCGTTTTGGTGATAACGATACTTTAGGTGCTTTGGTAGCTAATCTAGTTGAAGCAGACTTGTTGGTGATTCTTACGGATCAAGATGGTTTGTGCGACAAAGACCCAAGGCATCATAAAGATGCAAAGCTACTATCACAGGTGTACGCTAGTGACCCTTCACTCATTCCAATGGCTAGTGGTTCGCCAGGCAGTTTAGGTAGTGGTGGCATGCTCACCAAAATACAGGCTGCAAAGCTAGCTGCTCGTTCAGGCGCTAATACTATTATCGCGAATGGGCGCACTGTGGATGTTTTGAGTCGCTTGCGCGAAGGTGAGGCTTTAGGCACTCTATTCATTCCTGATCAAGAGCCTTTGCTAGCCCGTAAGCAGTGGCTTGCAGGGCACCTTAAGGCTAAAGGTGAGCTGCATTTAGACGCTGGAGCTGTGAAAGTGCTTACTCGGCAGGGAAAGAGTTTGCTATGCGTCGGAGTCACTAGGGTTCAAGGGGAGTTCACTCGCGGCGATATGGTGTTGGTGCTTGATCCACATGGAGACGCCATTGCTCGGGGTTTGGTTAACTACTCATCTGATGAGGCGTTGAAAATTATTGGCTTGGCTAGTGGGTCAATTGAATCTACTTTGGGCTATGTCGCAGAGTCTGAGCTCATGCATCGGGATAATCTTGTGTTACTGTAGTGAAGTACTTGAAAATGCAGACACAAAAAAACCGGCCTTGGCCGGTTTTTATATGCGCTATAATAAATTATAGGGCTTTAATTTTTGCACTTA
This sequence comes from Oceanospirillaceae bacterium UBA7410, assembly GCA_002470565.1. Taxonomy (GTDB): domain Bacteria; phylum Pseudomonadota; class Gammaproteobacteria; order Pseudomonadales; family Balneatricaceae; genus Njordibacter. The sequence goes on from DKMQ01000011.1 coordinate 10,654, forward strand.
AACGGCTCTTATGACGAGCAGCTTTGTTCATAGTAAAGATGCCTTTAGAGACACTTTTATCCATAATAGTCATTGCAGTTGTGTACGCAGCTTGGGCAGCATCTTTGTCACCAGCTTCAATAGCAGCGATAACTTTCTTTAAGTATGTGCGTGCCATGGAGCGCAGACTTGCGTTATGACTGCGACGTTTTTCTGCCTGGCGAGCGCGTTTCTTTGATCCAGCGGAATTGGCCACGATCTGGCTCCTATATAAATATAATAAAAAAGCTTTAAATAAAGTGCTAAACACAATATTTACAGCAGGGTGTTTATGAGGTGCGAAATTATTCCCGTTTGGGCGCCTATTGTCAACTTAGATTGAGCCTTTTTGTTATAAATATCAGCTCATTTCAATGTTTTTGCGTTAACATGGGATAAATCGTCAAATAAGAGGGTGAGAATCGTGTTTTTTGCCACCTTGATAAATGCTTTATAGGGATTTATGAGTTCTTCTTCGTCACTTAAATCATCTTTGCCCAACACACCTAAGGGGGTAAAAGGGTTGCTGGCTTCTAGCCTCATTGTTGCTAGCATGACAATGTTGTCCCGAATTTTAGGTTTGGCGCGCGATGTAGTCATTGCTACTTTGTTTGGTGCAGGCTCTCAATCGGATGCGTTTTTTGTGGCATTTAAAATCCCCAACTTTCTACGTAGGTTATTTGCTGAAGGTGCTTTTAATCAGGCATTTGTGCCTGTGTTGGCAGAAATAAGTGAGCAGGACAACCAACAACTGCTCAAGCTCATGATCAGCAAGGTAGCGGGAAGTTTGTTGCTAGTATTAACCGTCATCACTGTTATTGCTGTGGTAGCTGCACCTGTGTTGGCACTAGTGTTTGCTCCAGGCTTTGCAGGAGATAGCGATAAGCTAGGCTTAACGGCCGATATGCTGCGTATCACCTTCCCTTATTTGCTGCTTATATCCATGACAGGCTTTTTTGGTAGTTTGTTAAACTATTCAAAACGTTTTGCTATTCCAGCACTCACACCCGTGTTACTTAACCTTAGCTTAATCGCTGCAGCCCTTTGGGTAGCACCTCAAATGACGGTCCCAGTAATGGCTTTAGCCTGGGGTGTGCTGGCGGCAGGTATTTTGCAACTAGCCTTGCAGCTGCCCTTTGTGGCTCAGTTGGGACTATTGGTGCGCCCACGTGTTGGTTTTAGCGATGCACGGGTGAAGCAAGTAATGAAGTTGATGCTGCCTGCTTTATTTGGAGTGTCAGTGGCGCAGATTAATTTGCTGTTAGATACGGTCCTTGCTTCGTTATTACAAAGTGGTAGTGTGTCTTGGTTATATTATTCAGATCGGTTGATGGAATTGCCCTTAGGTGTGTTTGGTATCGCTATTGCTACCGTTATTTTGCCAGGATTATCTCAGCGTCATGCGTCTAAATCGCCCCAAGCCTTTAGTAATACTCTAGATTGGGCGCTGCGAATGGTTATACTTATTGGCGTGCCTGCGGCAATCGCTTTAGGGCTGCTGGCAGAACCATTAATAGCTACATTATTTCATTATGGTGCTATGGGCGATAGAGATGTGTTGTTCAGTGCGGCTAGTTTGCGCGCTTATGCTTTTGGATTATTATTTTTTATGCTAATTAAAGTGCTGGCGCCAGGTTATTTTGCGCGACACGATATAAAAACCCCAGTGAGAATTGGCATTTGGGCGATGGCCAGTAATATGCTGTTAAACTTATTGTTAGTTTGGCAGTTTGCCCACGTGGGTTTAGCTATGGCAACATCTTTGTCTGCTTTGCTAAACGCTGCGTTGCTGGGAATTGGTTTGTATCGTAAAAAAATATGGCAGCCTCAGTCCGGATGGTTGGTTTTTTCATTACGTGTCCTGATTTCAAACATAGCTTTAATTGGGGTGATTTATATTACTTTTGAACCTGCACAAACATGGCTCATGTGGGGCATGTGGCAACGCATAGAACAATTAGCCACAGTGGTTGTTTTAGGGGCTTTAGCCTATAGCTGTGGGCTTTTCTTGTCAGGTCTTCGGCCCAAGCATATACAGGGTCCAAAATAGCCCCAAATATCAATTACTAATAAGCGTGTTGTTAGTCGCAAAATGCGTCGCGTCTAGTATATAATGCAAGGCTTACTTTTGCTGATGCCATTGGCTTCAATTTTGACGAGTGTTTATGGAATTTATTCGTGGTCTTTATAACCTCAAGCCTGAGCATCGCGGCTGTGTGGCGACCATTGGAAATTTCGATGGCGTCCACCTTGGCCATCAAAGGGTGTTGCGCCAAGTCAAGCTAAAGGCGCTAATGCAGGGGTTACCTGCTGTGGTTGTATTGTTTGAGCCACAGCCTTTAGAATATTTTGCTAAGGATCAGGCGCCACGCAGAATCACGCGGCTGCGAGAAAAACTACTTTTACTTGAGCAGCATGGCATTGATCGTGTTTTGTGTCTGCGTTTTGATGCTAAGTTGTTAAGTCTTAGTCCTCATGACTTCATTCAGCAATTATTGGTGAGTGGGCTGGCGGTGAGTCATTTTGTAGTAGGGGATGATTTTCGTTTCGGTAAAGGCCGTATGGGTAACTATGGGTTGTTACAGTCTGAGGGCTTGATCCATGGTTTTGATGTTGAAAATACTCAAACTTGTGAGCTTGATGGTGAGCGCGTTTCAAGTACACGCATTCGCAACGCGCTTGAAGTACATGACTTAGCAGCAGTTAGGCGCTTTATAGGCCGGCCGTTTATAGTGACAGGTAAAGTAGCTTACGGGCAGCAATTAGGCCGCAAGTTAGATGTGCCTACAGCGAATATACGCCTGCAAAAACCACGTCCAGCCCTTCAAGGCGTATACGCTACATTAGTTCACGGGCTCTTAGATAAGCCTATTGCCAGTGTGGCTAATATTGGCTATCGCCCAACACTCGTCGGTGTTCAGCCTCAATTAGAGGTGCACCTCTTTGATTTTAGTGATGATTTCTATGGCAAGACGATAAGTGTAGAAATTTGCCAATTTATTCGTAGTGAAAAAAAGTTTGAGGGCCTCACCCAGCTACAAACACAGATAAAATTAGACATGCAAACAGCCAAAGATTTTTTTGCTGTGGCATCCCAATAGATTTAATTGATTATTATTTAAGAAGCGAACATAAGTATGAGCGACCATAAATCCACTTTGAACTTACCTCAAACAGACTTTCCCATGCGTGGTAATTTAGCCCAGCGTGAGCCTAAAATACTCAAGAAGTGGCAGCAAATGGATCTTTACAACAAACTGCGCGAAGCAGGAAAGGGTAAAGAACAATTTATATTGCATGATGGGCCTCCATACGCCAATGGTGATATTCATATTGGCCATGCAGTAAATAAAATACTCAAAGATATTATTGTTAAGTCTAAGACTTTAAGTGGTTTTGATGCGCCTTACGTGCCCGGTTGGGATTGCCACGGTCTGCCGATTGAACATAAGGTAGAGCAAAAAATTGGTAAAGCTGGCAACAAAGTGACCCATGCTGTGTTTCGTGAAAAGTGTCGCGTTTATGCGGAAAAGCAAGTTGCAGGGCAAATGGCAGACTTTGTTCGTTTAGGCATTATAGGTGACTGGGAAAACCCATATAAAACTATGCGCTTTGAAACAGAAGCTAATATCATCCGCTCATTGGGTAAGATAGTTGAAAATGGCCACTTGGTAAAAGGCTATAAGCCGGTTTACTGGAGTGTCGTGGGTGCGTCAGCTTTGGCTGAGGCTGAAGTTGAATATCAAGACAAAGTGTCTTTGTCCATTGATGTGCGTTACCAAGTGTTGGACCAACAAGCATGGAATCAAGCGTTTGGTGTAGTCACTGATCTGCCAACTTCTGTGGTTATTTGGACTACAACTCCTTGGACCTTGCCGTCAAGCCAAGCAGTAAGTATGCATGGCGAATTTGACTATGTGCTAGTTCAAGTCAATGATGAGTGTCAAGTATTTGCGAAAGACCTCGTTGAAAGTGCAATGGAACGATATGGCATTGATGACTTTAAGATCTTAGGCGAAGCTAAGGGACAAGTATTAGAAAATCTATCTCTACAGCATCCATTCTACGATGAGCGTCAAGTGCCAGTAATACTGGGAGATCATGTTACTACCGAAGCAGGTACAGGCAGTGTGCATACATCGCCAGATCACGGAGTAGATGACTTTAATGTTGGCCGTGCTTACGGCATAGGCACGCTTAACCTTGTTGATGATAATGGTGTTTTTGTAGATGCGGCTGGCGAATTTTCAGGTGCGCATGTTTATAAAGTAGACGACCAAGTGGTTGCTGCCTTAGAAGACCATGGCACTCTAGTGCATCAAGCTAAAATCACTCACAGTTATGCCCATTGCTGGCGCACCAAAACACCACTCATTTACCGTGCGACGCCTCAGTGGTTTATTTCTATGTCAGAAAATGGCTTGCTAGAAAAGGCCCTTGACGCTGTAAAAAATGTAGCTTGGCACCCTGAGTGGGGTGCAGCTCGTATTTCTGGTATGTTGTCTTCTAGCCCGGACTGGTGTGTTTCACGCCAGCGTACTTGGGGCGTTCCTATTACTTTGTTTGTTAACCGACAAACCCAACAATTACATCCTCGCACTGCTGAGTTATTTGAAGAGGTAGCCCAAAGAGTAGCTGAAAATGGTATCGACGCTTGGTTTGAGCTAGATGCTGCAGAGCTTTTAGGTGAAGAAGCTTGTGATTATCAAAAAGTTACAGATACTATGGACGTGTGGTTTGATTCTGGCACTACGCATTACTCGGTATTAGAGCAACGCCCTGAGTTGCGTTTTCCAGCAGATCTTTATTTAGAAGGCTCAGACCAGCACCGTGGTTGGTTTCAGTCGTCTTTAAAAACCTCTATTGCGATGCATGGTGTAGCTCCGTATAAAGGTGTATTGACTCACGGGTTTACCGTAGATGGCCAAGGCAGAAAAATGTCTAAGTCTATTGGTAATGTGATGTCACCTCAAAAAGTGTGCAACACTTTAGGTGCTGATATTATCCGACTTTGGGTGGCTTCGTCGGACTTTAGTGCAGAGATGGCAGTGTCTGATGAAATTCTTAATCGTACTGCGGACGCCTATCGCCGGATCCGCAATACAGCGCGTTTCTTACTCTCCAACCTTAATGGTTTTGAGCCTGCTGATAATCTGGTTAAAGTGGATGACATGCTGGCTTTAGACCAGTGGGTGCTTGGACGAGCTGCAATACTACAAACAGAAATCGAAGCTGCTTACCATAGCTATAACTTCCACGCAGTGTATCAAAAAATAACCCACTTTTGCTCACAAGACTTGGGTGGCTTTTATTTGGATATTATTAAAGATCGTCAATATACCTGCGCCGCAGACAGCCTTTCACGCCGCTCGGCACAAACAGCAATGTATCATTTAATCGAAACAATGACCCGTTGGATTGCGCCTATATTAAGCTTCACTGCTGATGAGTTGTGGGAACATATTCCAGGTAAACGTGCCGAATCTGTGCAGTTGGACGCTTGGTACGACATCCCTGAAGCTAACGCTACCAGCATGACTGCCGATTACTGGACGCAAATCATGGAAGTAAAGCAAGCGGTTAATAAAAACCTAGAAACACAACGCAGCCAAGGTGTCATTGGCGGTTCTTTAAGTGCTGAAATTATCTTATACGCAGTGCCAAAGCTCCATGCTCAACTAGAGCAACTAGGGGACGAGTTGAGATTTGTACTATTAACCTCAAAAGCATCTTTAGTGGCTGGCCAAGAGGGTGGAATTGAGACAGACTTTGAAGGCTTGCGACTAGACATTCAAGCTTCCACACATACAAAGTGCGAGAGGTGTTGGCATCATCGTGAAGATGTGGGGGTTTCTGCACAAGAGCCAGAGCTGTGTGGTCGTTGTGTAGATAATGTCAGTGGTGCTGGTGAGACTCGACAGTTTGCCTAGTCGCTTTATTGGTCACTTCAAAACCTCAGCCTTGCGACGATATTTTTTGCTTGTGCTGGTGTTGTGGGCGCTGGATTTGTTGATCAAGTGGGGCATCACACAAAGCTTTGATTATGCACAAAGATTTAATGTGATGCCGTTTTTTGATCTCATTCTTGTGCACAACAAGGGAGCAGCGTTTAGTTTTTTAGCATCACAGTCAGGTTGGCAGCGGTGGTTTTTTTCGTTCATAGCCCTAGGTATCAGTATTTACCTAATAGTGTGGTTAAGAAATACTCCTCGCACACAGACTCTTTTAGGCTTAAGTTTAAGCTTATTATTGTCTGGAGCGCTGGGTAATTTGGTTGATCGAATTGTAAACGGCTATGTAGTAGATTACTTACTTGTATATTACCCTCCTTATTATTTCCCAGCTTTTAATCTGGCCGATAGTTTAATTTTTATTGGTGTAGTGGGGTTATTAATAGATTTTTGGCAAACAGAAAAGGCAACAAAGCGTGACACAAAGCATTAATACATCTTCTCATGTGAAGCTAAACTTCGCCCTACATCATGCTAGTGGGCAAACCATAGACAGCACCTTTGATAAGGGGGCTGTACAGCTCATCATAGGTGATGGCAATTTGTTGGAGGGGTTTGAATCGTGCCTTATTGGTTTGGTTGCTGGTGACCATCAAACATTTATGGTTCCTCCACAAGAGGCCTTTGGCCAGCATAACCCGGCTAATTTACAAACCATAAAGCGCCACCAGTTTGGCCCTGACATGGTGCTGGAGCAGGGCTTGGTGGTGAGTTTTTCTGATGCTGCTAACACTGAGCTTCCAGGGGTAGTAAAAACCATTGACGGGGATAACGTAGTCGTGGATTTCAACCATCCTTTAGCAGGTGTCGAGCTTAAATTTGAAGTAGAAATTTTAGAGGTTAGTTAACCACTAGTCACCTTGGGTTAGCTTTCGCAGCCCTGTTGTTAATCACAACCTATAAAACTAAGCTACACTTAGACAGCAGCCAATAAGGATGTTGTCATGCGTTTATTAAATCACCGCCTACATGTGTTCTTTGTAACCTCTGGTTGGAGTTTGCTTGAGCTACTCATTGTCTTAGCCCTTGTGGCTATTATCGCTTCCTTAGCTGCGCCTGCGTTTTATGTGACCTGGCAGCTTCAGATCTTACATGACGAAAGGCAAAAGTTTGCTCAGCAAATTCGTTATGCGCGCCTCACCAGTTTACAAAAAAAATCTACAGTAAATCTTTGTTGGTCGCAAAGCTGTGGTATTACATCTGGGTTTGCAATTTATCTAGATACGGATCAAGACGGCCATTGGCAAGCTAAAGAAATGCTACTGTCTCATTGGCAACCTAATAAAGGAGTTTCTTTTAGCTTTAATCGTGGCGTTCAAATTAGCTTTAACTATGCTGGTAATACAGCACACTCTGGCACCATGGTTTTTTGTCCAATTTCAAACAAAGTTGTTGATGAAAGCTTAGGCTACGCTCTGGTCTTGTCATCAACTGGCCGCTTGCGAGAGACAAAATTATCATGTCTCTAGTTAGGGTGGTGGGTACTCATCAGATGTATCAAAAAATGCATCAACAAGGCTTATCTTTAATAGAAGTGCTATTAAGCTTAGGGTTATCCAGTGTGATGTTTTTGGTGCTATTTACAGCCCAAACTCATAGTCAAAAAGTGTTGGTGTATTCTCACCAGTTACACTATGCCAATGGCATGTTGGGTCAGCTCGCAGCTCAAGTTTGGGCTTACCCTCATCATTATCAAAATTTAATAAATACCTCATTAACGTTAGACCTTGGCTGCCTAGAAGGCAATCAATGCAATGGCGCGGATATGACACAAGCTTGGGCAACACATTGGCAACAAAGCTTACTTCATAATCTGCCAGGCGGTGCGTTTAATCTGCAATGTAATGGGGCATGCACACAAGGTAATAGGTTAACCATTGGTTTGACCTGGACTCAAAAGTTAGCTTTAGCCGATGATAAGTGTGAAAAGGGGGTAGCATGTATCCATTTAGATATCGCACTCTAAACGGCGCAAACCATAAAAATGGCTTTACCTTATTAGAGCTAGTGCTCAGTACAGGTCTTGCGGGGCTTATGATGGTTGCCATCACTACAAGTTTCTTACAGTTTAATCAACATAAATTACTATCTCAAACCTTGCTTCAAATGCAAGCCCAAAGCCAGTTAGTAGTTGCTCAAGTGCTCACTGATTGGTCCAATATGTGCGGTGCTGGAGTGAAATCAGGCACAGCCGCCACTATTAGTTTAATGCGCAAGTATCAGGGAAACTGTATGCAATATGACTATGCGCACAACGCCCAGAGCCACAACCTCACAAGACGAAGGTTTGGTGGGCGAAACAGCAGTTTTATTGCAAGAGTAGAGTCTATGGATCTCTATTTTGGTGTGGATAATGATCATGATTGCCGTATTGATCAGTGGCGAAGGAGCTATCAAGCCAGTGCAATGGTAAACCTGCATCAAGTAAAGGTCGATTTAGAGCTTATGACTGTCTCTAGTGGGCAGTTGAGATCAGGTGGTGACGATCTATGGTTATGGCGCCAAAGTGGTGAGTTTGTTATACACCCTGTTAGTTTTATCTGGCGGTTACCTAATGTGTGCAGCTAGGCTGTCTTTGCCACCTTTAATTTTGGGTTTAACATCAGGCTTGCATCCAAGAAGGGAACAACAAGGCTGGCTGCTTTTAGCGGTCATTGTGATGCTTATGCTCATTTCTTTAGGTGTGGTTATGTTGATGTCACAAGCTCAATTAAGTTTAAGAGGTGTTGCGCAAGAACATCAAGCGATGCAGGAAAAAATCAACCAATGGCAACCTTTGTTAGAGCATAAGGCAGCACTTGATGCGCTCTAATCAGAGGGCCTTTAGCCTGATGGAGTTGTTGCTGGTGTTGGCCTTAGTGGGAGTGATGTTAGGTTTGGCGATACCCACTTGGCGTCAGCATCAATTATCAGTAGGCAGGCAGCAAGCATGGTTGCAATTGCATCGGATAGGTTTGCAGCAAGAAATGTGGCATTTGCAGCATGGACGATATTTTGAAGACATTAGCCTAGCGTCTATTGAAAGCGACCATTCGTATGAGCAAAAGCAAGGTAGTTATTATTATCAAGTAAAATTATTAGAAACGGGGTTTCTTTTGTCAGCTACGGTAAATAACAATGGACCCCAAAGCCTAGATACACTTTGTTGGTATTTAACGTTATCTGATGCTGGTGAAATGAAAAGTCTTGGTAAAGCTGGGGAGTCCAACTTGTGCAAATAAGCACTTTGCTGCCAATATGGGTTAAAATAAGTCATCTCCACTAGGCCTTGGAATAAAATCATGATTACCTCGCAACAACACAAAATTATTGCATCACTTAATACGTTACCTACTATTGATGTAGCCATAGAAGTGTCTAAAAGAGTAGAATTTCTTAAGCATAGTCTAATGACAGCTGGGGCGAAGTCATTAGTGTTAGGTTTGTCAGGGGGCGTCGATTCAACTACTGCGGGTAAGTTGGCACAAATGGCATGTGACCAATTAAACTTACAATATCAAACTAATGACTACCAATTTATTGCCGTGCGCCTGCCATACGGAGTGCAAGCTGATGAAAGTGATGCCCAGTTAGCTTTGGATTTTATTCAGCCTAATCAGCGTCTAGAGATAAATATAGACGCCATGGTTAAAGGCCTGGATTTGGCTGCCAAAGAGTTAGTGGCACTTGCTGAACCCAATTCCCATCAGTTGGATTTTTCACGCGGTAATAATAAAGCTCGCGCTAGAATGAGTGCGCAATATTATGTAGCAAGCTTGCTTAATGGTTTGGTAATTGGTACTGATCATGGCGCAGAAGCGATTACTGGGTTTTTTACAAAACACGGAGATGGTGCATGTGATATTGCGCCATTATTCGGGCTCAATAAGCGTCAGGTGAGAAGTTTGGCAGCCTATTTAGGAGCGCCTGATAATTTGGTGAATAAAACACCTACAGCAGATTTAGAAGAGCATAACCCCCAGCAGGCCGATGAGGACTCATTGGGTATTACTTACGATCAAATAGATGATTATCTAGAAGGCAAAGATATCTCTAGCGACGCCCAACTGCAGTTAGAGCAGCGCTATCGCCAAACTGAACATAAGCGCCAAGGCCCAGTTACACTATACTGTAGCTGGGATGTTTAACGCATTGTTAGTCAAATAAATTAAATGTTAGTCGGTTCAGCCACGTTTGAACAGCTGGTTGCTCCTGCTGTTTAGGGTCTTCACTGCTGGCGTTGTTGTCGCCAAAATTAGCCTCTAATACCTGCTGAGCATTGTTGGCATTATCTAGTAAGCCTAGTTTGGTATAGGCCTTTACCATAATGCCTAATGCAAGCTCTACCGATGGAGTGAGCTGGTAATTTTCCACCACATACTTGGCCCTGTTTGCTGCAGCAAGCCAGGCGTTAATTGAAATGTAGTGATTGGCGACGTGAATTTCATGCTCAGCTAATAAATTCCTAAGATAGATCATTCTTATGCGAGCATCTGCAGCGTATTCACTATTTGGAAAGCGCAGTAGCAGTGTTGAAAAATCGTCAAAGGAGTCGCGCGCTGCACTGGAATCTTTTTTTGCTTTATCTATACCAAGGTATTGATCAAACGCGCCTTTATTCTCTTCAAAAGCTGTTAACCCCTTTAAGTAATAAGCGTAATCCACATGTTCATGATCTGGGTATAAGCGTATAAAACGAGTCGCTGAAGCTTTTGCAGCGGCAGGTTGGTTAAGCCGGTAGTAGGCGTAAATAAGTTCAAGCTGAGCTTGCTTAGAATAGCGACCGTAAGGATAACGAGCTTCCATGGCTTCTAAATCTTCAATAGCCAGGCGATAATCTCCCCCTTCTAGTTTCACAACGGCACTTGCATAAAGTTCTTTTTCTGGTTGTATGTCCTCAATCACAGGCCCTGAGTCTGTATTAGCACAAGCGCCAAGCAATAAGCTGATGAACAATATTCCAGAAAGATGAAGTAAGCGGTTTGAAGTATTAAGTCGCATAGTGTGTAAGTTGCCCGTTGCTGCCTGATTGCATAAAGTGTTGAGTATATCATTGTTATTGAACAGCGTAATTGTCCTAAATACTGTACAATGGCCCCTAGTTTAATATGCTAGCTTAACTAGCGCCAACGAAAGTCTTATCATGCACGAAACTATTTCCCTCCAAGCGCAAGTCGACCCAGAATGGGCAGGCATGCGTGTTGATCAAATTGCTGCTGTAGTATTCTCAGATTACTCTCGTTCACGCTTGAAAAAGTGGATCGAAGAAGGTGATATTCTCGTCAATGGCGTACAGCTTAGACCCAGAGAAAAACTATACGGCGGTGAAAAGATCACCTTAGAATGCCAGATAGAAATTCAAGAGCGGTGGCAGCCAGAACCTATCGATATTGATATTGTTTATGAAGATGATTATATATTAATCATTAATAAAGCGGCTGGGTTAGTGGTTCATCCAGCTGCAGGCCATCATGGCGGCACCTTGTTAAATGCGTTGCTCCATCATTGCCCTCAGCTTAATGGTGTGCCTCGTGCAGGTATTGTGCATCGCTTAGACAAAGACACTACAGGTTTGATGGTAGTGGCGAAAACTATTCCGGCACAAACTGCATTGGTCGCTCAGCTGCAAGATCGTAGTATGGGGCGTGAATATGAAGCTGTTGTGCAAGGCGTGCTAACAGGTGGCGGTACAGTAGACGAACCCATGGGACGACACAGTCGGAACCGTTTGAAAATGGCTGTTTCAGCTGTTGGTAAAGAAGCGATAACGCACTTTCGAGTCTTGCGTCGTTTCCGCGCCCACACTCATATTCGCTTAAAGTTAGAAACAGGGCGTACGCACCAGATCCGTGTGCATATGACCCATGTCAATTATCCAATACAAGGTGATCCCCTTTATGGTGGCCGTCAGCGCTTACCTAAAGGGTGTGATGAAGAGTTTTTGGACAGTTTGCGAGGTTTTAAGCGTCAAGCGTTGCATGCTAAGCGTCTAGAGCTAATGCACCCTATTACCCATGAAGATATGGAATGGGAAGTGGATTTACCTGAAGATATGTCTGAATTACTTAAGCATATGCTCATTGACACTAAACTTAATCCTCATTCGAGGTTGTAATGCAGGATGTGGGCCATACTTCGCGCTACTTAACGCTAGATTGGCCCGCGCCAGCTAGTGTGCGAGCAATAACGACTTGCCGTGGGTTAAACGCGGATGAGCCGCTGATTGGCTTGGCTGGTTTTAATCTTGCACGGCATGTGCAAGACAGGCCTGATCGTGTATTGCATCACCGTGCCCAGTTACAGCAAGACCTTAATCTAGAACGACAACCCTTTTGGCTTAATCAAACCCACTCTACTCAACTATTAAGCTTGCCAGCGCAAGCTGGCGTGTACGACTGTGACGGCAGCTACACGCAAGCTAAGCATTGGCCTTGTGTAGTGATGACGGCAGATTGTTTGCCGGTGCTATTATGTGATACTTCAGGCACTCAGGTTGCTGCTGTTCATGCTGGATGGCAAGGGTTAGCTGGTGGGATACTTAGCCAAGCAGTAGCGCAATTTTCAGACCCTAGGCAAGTGATGGTATGGCTTGGCCCTGCAATTGGCCCAGGCGCCTTTGAAGTAGGTATCGATGTACTGCGAGCCTTTGATGTGGACCCTTTATCTAAGTGTGAAGAGTTTGTGGCTATAAAGTCAAAATCAAACAAGTGGTTAGGCAATTTGTACGCCTTAGCTCGTAAAGAGCTTGCGCAGCTTGGAGTTACGCTGGTCTTTGGTGGCAATGACTGTACTTTTTCAGATGAAAAACGATTTTATTCACACCGGCGTGACCCATCAAGTGGACGCATGGCCAGTTTGATTTGGATGGTTTAGCTTTGTCTAATGTATAATTGATTCTACTTGAATTCAACTCTTGATTGCCCCATATATAAACCATAATAATATGTAAGTCACATTAATCAGGCTTTTGTGTATAGGCTGATAGATATTTTCGAGGTTTTATTATGCGTTTTGAAAAACTCACTAATCGCTTACAAGAAGCCATAGGTGAAGCCCAAACACTTGCCCTGTCATTAGATCATCAATTTATTGAATCTGAGCACATGCTTAGTGCTTTGCTGCAGCAGCAAGGTGGATCATCACAATCTTTGTTAGTTCAAGCCGGTGCCGATATGCCTATGGTGCAAACAAAGCTAAGTCAGCGTTTAAGTCATATGGCAAAAATAGGCAACGATAGTGGCGATGTACATATAGGCAATAGCTTGTCTCGTTTGTTTAACTTAGCTGAAAAGGCTACTAGTAAGTCAGGTGACCAATTCATCTCCAGTGAGCAACTGGTTATGGTTATGGTAAAAGAAAAAGCTAGTGTTGGAGATTTGTTAATAAAAGCAGGGGTTAGTGCTATTAAGTTAGCTCAACTTATAGAAAAATTGCGCGGCGGCGACAAAGTAAATACCCAAGGTGCCGAAGAAGAGTGGCAAGCGTTAGATAAATTCACTATCAACCTTACACAAAGAGCAGAAGCAGGTAAGTTGGACCCAGTCATTGGTCGGGACGATGAAATTCGTCGTGCTATTCAAGTTTTGCAGCGGCGCACTAAAAATAACCCAGTCTTAATTGGTGAGCCTGGTGTTGGAAAAACAGCCATTGTTGAAGGCTTGGCTCAGCGCATTATTAATGGGGAAGTGCCAGAAGGTTTGCTTGGCAAGCAAGTTTTATCTTTAGACATGGGCGCGCTTATTGCTGGTGCGAAATTCCGTGGGGAGTTTGAAGAGCGTCTAAAGAGTGTGCTTAGTGAATTGAGTAAGCAAGATGGCAATATCATTTTATTTATTGATGAAATTCATACTATGGTAGGCGCGGGTAAAGGCGAGGGTGCTATGGATGCGGGTAATATGCTCAAACCAGCCCTGGCTCGTGGTGAATTGCACTGTTTGGGGGCCACCACTTTAGATGAATACCGCAAGTATGTTGAAAAAGATGCAGCGTTAGAGCGCCGCTTCCAAAAGGTCTATGTAGGTGAGCCAACTGAACAAGCCACCATTGCCATATTACGTGGTTTAAAGGAGCGTTATGAGCTTCATCACGGTGTAGATATTACTGATTCAGCTATTATAGCCGCCGCACGACTATCTTCGCGTTATATTACAGATAGACAATTACCTGATAAAGCCATCGATTTGATAGATGAAGCTGGAAGTCGTATTCGTATGGAAATGGACTCCAAGCCTGAAATAATGGATAAACTTGAGCGGCATATCATTCAGTTAAAAATTGAGCGTGAAGCCCTGAGAAAGGAAAAGGACAGGGCTGCTGCTGCGCGGTTAAAAATATTAGAGAATGAGCTAGCGCAACAAGAAAAAGAATTTGCCGATTTGCTTGAAATTTGGAATGCGGAGAAGACCTCTGTATACGGTGTACAAAAAGTTAAAGAGCGTTTAGAGATCGCCCGTCAGGAATTAGAAGTGGCTCGTCGAAGTAGCGACTTGGGTCGCATGTCTGAATTACAATATGGCACTATTCCAGATTTAGAAAAGCAACTAGTAGCAGCTCACGAGGCTGAAGTGGTCGAAACTACTTTGCTACGTAGCAAAGTAGGAGAGGAAGAAATTGCTGAAGTGGTAAGCATGTGGACAGGGATTCCCGTGAGTCGAATGCTTGCAGGCGAAAAAGAAAAGCTCTTGAATATGGAAGGCGTGCTGCATCGGCAAGTGATTGGGCAAGATGAGGCTGTATCCAGTGTTTCTAATGCAGTGAGGCGGTCACGTTCTGGTTTAGCCGACCCCAACCGACCTAATGGGTCTTTCTTGTTTCTAGGGCCTACAGGAGTAGGTAAGACTGAGTTATGTAAATCGTTGGCCACCTTTTTGTTTGATACACAAGAAGCTATGGTGCGTATCGATATGTCTGAGTTTATGGAAAAGCACTCTGTGGCTAGGCTTATTGGGGCTCCCCCCGGATATGTAGGATATGAGGAAGGGGGTTATTTAACAGAAGCGGTTCGACGTAGGCCATACTCTGTGTTGTTACTAGATGAAGTGGAGAAGGCGCACCCTGATGTGTTCAATATTTTATTACAGGTGTTAGATGATGGCAGGCTTACAGATGGACAGGGGCGAACGGTAGATTTTCGTAATACTGTCATCGTGATGACCTCAAACATGGGCTCAGATATTATTCAAAATATGACTGATGAAAGTCAGTACGAACAGATGCGCAAAGGCGTCCTGGATGCAGTGAGTGTGCATTTTAGACCAGAATTGCTCAATCGTATTGACGAGCTGGTGGTGTTTCATTCTTTAAATAAGGAACATGTAAGAAAAATTGCTGATGTTCAGCTATTACGTCTTCATAATCGTCTGCAAGAACACAGTTTAAGTTTGCAACTCACTGATGCTGCAAAAGACTTAGTTGTTGAAGAAGGGTTTGATCCTGTCTATGGGGCTAGGCCGTTAAAGCGTTCGATCCAGCGCAATTTAGAAAATCCATTAGCACAAGAGCTATTAGCTGGGCACTTTTTACCAGATGAAATTATTCTGGCAGATGTTGAGGATAGTAAGATAACCTTTAATGTAGCCCAAAAGCACTAGTCACATTAAAGGCCTTGTTAGTGATTTTAGTCTGTGAATTTAGCCCTTAGCTATAGCTGGCAAGCAAGGACGCGTGCCAATTCTAATACATTGCATTTTCGTCCCTCACAACTTCTCGTAATACCTGTAAAAATAGCTGGTCTGCATCACTGTGTTCGGCAGGGATTTTTACGTTGGTCGTTGCTGCTATTTTTTGGGCGATAATAGCGTCGGCATTATCTTCATCTATCAACTCGCGAGTAATAGCTAACGAGTGCGAAATAATATCGGGTTCAACAAAAATTTTCTTTAAGAAACCTCGTAGCTCTTCGATGGTTCGTTGAGACTTTCGTAACTCTAAATTAGACATGGCATACCTCAAACTAAAACGTTTTGTTATTAACTTATGACTATACCACCAAATGTTTGTTGCTGGTTTGAAAAACTACACGGGAAATGTAGAAGTTTATTCTCTATTAACCCTTGTTTTAGACTTAAGCTATTGAATTACAGGCCTTGGCGTGTGAAAATTATTCTTTTAGGTTGATGCACATGTCGCGCAGGTGATCCCTCGCGTTTGTGATACGGTAAGCAGTACCCTTTCGCTTGTCTGCCCTGAGTTCTACGCACGTTGCAACCCGACAATGCCGACCTCCGAGCGTCACCACTAGAGGCACATTCTGTGCCTGCACGATATTGCGGGCTGGCTACAAGCGCTGTCCGTAAATTATCGATGGTTACATGAGATTAGTCTCAGACAAATAACTGCCGCTTCTTTTAGAATGTGGTGAGAGGATATTACAATGGAAATGCTTTCCGGTGCGGAAATGGTTATCCGCAGTTTACAAGATCAAAAGATAGAATATATATACGGCTACCCTGGTGGTTCTGTGTTACATATTTATGACGCCTTGGCTCAACAAGACCAAGTGAAACATATTTTAGTACGCCACGAGCAAGCTGCCACACACATGGCTGACGCTTATGCGCGTGCATCTGGCAAGCCTGGGGTTGTGTTAGTGACTTCTGGCCCGGGTGCAACTAATGCTGTCACAGGTATTGCTACCGCTTTTATGGATTCTATTCCTATGGTGGTGCTTTGTGGGCAGGTGCCTAGCACCCTAATTGGCGAAGATGCTTTCCAAGAAACTGACATGATGGGTGTATCCCGCCCAGTAGTTAAGCATAACTTTGCGATTAAGCATCCGTCAGAAATCCCAAGCACTATTAAGAAAGCATTTTATATCGCAAGTAGTGGTCGACCTGGCCCTGTGGTTATTGATATACCCAAAGATATGACTACTCCAACAGACAAATTTGAATACAACTACCCTGAGTCTGTGTCTTTGCGTTCCTATAGTCCAGCCACCCGGGGTCATAGTGGGCAAATTAAGAAAGCTGTAGAGCTCATGCTTAATGCCCGTCGTCCTGTAATTTTGGTAGGCGGTGGCACTGTTGGTGGGAGAGCATCAGCTGAAGCCACAGAATTAGCTCGAACACTAAATTTCCCAGTGACTACAACGTTGATGGGTTTAGGTGGTTTTCCAGCATCAGATCCACAGTGGTTGGGTTGGCCTGGGATGCATGGAACCTATGAAGCCAACACTGCTTTACACCATTCAGATTTAATTTTAAGTATTGGCGCACGCTTTGATGACCGCGTGACCAATGCCACGGAGAAGTTTTGCCCAACGGCAAAGATTATTCATATCGATATTGACCCATCCTCCATTTCAAAAACCATCGCTGTTGATGTGCCTATTGTAGGGCCAGCTAAAAGCGTATTGTTAGAAATGTTAGCTTTACTTGCCAAAAGCGATAAAGATATTGATGCAGATGCATTAACTGATTGGTGGTCACAGATCAACGAGTGGCGTAAGCGCCATGGTGGTCGCTACGAGCTTAACGACGCTAATGGTTTGCTTAAGCCTCAAGAAGTTATTGAAGCGCTGTATGAAATTACTAAAGGAGATGCATATATTTGTTCTGATGTAGGTCAGCATCAAATGTTTGCAGCCCAATATTATAAGTTTGATAAGCCTAATCGATGGATCAATTCGGGTGGTTTAGGCACTATGGGGTTTGGTTTTCCCGCAGCTATGGGCGTTAAGTTACATTATCCTGATGCTGAAGTAGTGTGTGTCACAGGAGAAGGTAGCTTTCAGATGAATCTGCAAGAGCTATCTACCTGTAGCCAATATGATATACCCGTAAAAATAGTATGTTTGAATAACCAATCTTTAGGTATGGTGCGTCAGTGGCAAGACATGAATTACGAAAGTCGCCATTCTCAGTCATATATGAAGTCTCTACCAGATTTCCATAAGCTCACTAGTGCTTATGGACATAAAGCAATTACTGTTAAGACCAAAGAGCAGCTTATGCCAGCTTTGGAAGAAGCGTTTGCCCTAAAAGATGAGTTGGTGTTTCTTGATATTCATATTGATCCAACAGAACATGTATATCCAATGTTGGTGCCCAAAGCGTCGATGCGCGATATGTGGTTGAGCAAAACGGAGCGCACCTAATGAGGCATATAATAGCGGTTTTGTTAGAAAACGAGGCAGGTGCACTCTCTCGGGTTGTGGGTTTGTTTTCCCAGCGCAACTTCAATATTGAAACTTTGACGGTTGCACCCACTGAAGATCCAACATTGTCACGACTTACGGTTACTACTTCTGGAAGTGATCGTGTGATTGAGCAGATTACTAAGCAGTTAAATAAGTTAATTGAAGTAGTAAAGCTTGTGGATCTTACCGAAGGTGAGCACATTGAGCGTGAAATGATGCTGATTAAGCTCAAGGCTACAGGTCAGCATCGTGATGAAGTGAAGCGCACTGTTGATATTTTTCGAGGCCAGATTGTTGATGTAACTAGTAGTATTTATACGGTTCAGTTAACGGGTGATCAGGATAAGCTAAGTGCATTTATTAGCGCGATAGGTGAGGCCTATGTACTGGAAACAGTGCGAACAGGTGTTTCAGGTATTGCGCGTGGTGACAAAATACTAAGCATTTAGAGTGCATTAGACTTGATGATTGTTACAAAAGGCCGTTATGCGGCCTTTTTTTGGTCTAGGGTTTTAGTATTTTTGTGCAGTCATGTTAAGCTAGCATCAATTCTTTAAAAGAGCAGTCTATCTATGAGTTCCGATCCTTTAAAACAGCCAGATAACGAAGACGCAGTGGCTCCTAAGAAGCCTGCAAAGGGTGTTTATCTTTTGCCCAATAGCTTTACAACAGCATCGTTATTTGCAGGTTTTTATGCAGTTGTCTCGGGCATGAGTGGTAATTTTGAAAATGCTGCCATCGCTATATTTATCTCAATGGTGTTGGACACATTAGATGGTAGGGTTGCCCGTCTGACAAATACATCTAGTAAATTTGGCGCCGAATACGACAGCTTGGCAGATGTAGTTGCCTTTGGCGTGGCACCTGCACTGGTGCTGTTCTCTTGGTCATTGCAGAGTTTAGGTAATTTTGGTTGGGTAGCAGCCTTTATTTATGTGGCTGGTGGAGCTTTGCGGTTAGCGCGATTTAATGTCCAGCTGGAAATAGCCGATAGTCGTTATTTTACCGGATTGCCTACTCCTGCTGCTGCAGCTGTAATGGCGGGTATGGTTTGGACTGGTGTGGATTATGGGCTGGATGGAGAGAGCCTTAGTTATATTGTGGCTCTGATCACTGCAGCGCTAGGTATCTTGATGGTGAGTAATTTTAAATACTATAGTTTTAAAGACCTAGATCTAAAAGGCAAGGTGCCCTTTGTAGCATTATTTGCGGTGGTCTTGGTGTTTGCCGTGTATTCTTTACAGCCACCTATCATGCTAGCACTCACTTTTGCAGGCTTTGCAATATCTGGGCCTGTGATGTATTTGTTTAAAGCTATTAAGTAAGGCTTTTTGGCTCATCTAATCGAAACCATTTGTTAAT
>DKMQ01000084.1:0-1158 GCA_002470565.1 Oceanospirillaceae bacterium UBA7410
GCATAGGCCCCCATAGGCTAAGGTGAGAGCGATTACGCCAGTAATAATCCGCCAACTCAGCACTATCAGCTGTATTAATAAGACGGATATGCCCATTTTTTGTGATGATGTTGGGTTTGGGGGGATTATAAGGCAGCTAGAGCCTCCTGCAGTGTTTTAACACCAATAATTTCCATGCCGCCTAGGTCATTTTTTGAGTTAGCCCCAGAGGACTTAGGCACGTTGGCAATAGGCACTATAGCGCGCTTAAAGCCATGTTTTGCAGCTTCACGTATACGCTCTTGGCCACTGGGCACTGGACGTATTTCACCAGACAGTCCCACTTCACCAAATACCACTAAATTTTGATCCAGCGCCCTATCTCTTAAGCTAGAAACAATGGCTAATAACATCGCTAAATCAGCACCCGTTTCAGACACTCTTACGCCACCAACCACGTTAACAAATACATCTTGATCACCGGTATGTAGGCCACCATGTCGGTGTAACACAGCAAGCAACATAGTAAGCCGATTTTGATCTAAACCTATAGCCACTCTGCGAGGGTTGTTCATGCTGCTGTCATCCACTAAAGCTTGTAACTCTACTAATAGTGGACGGGTACCTTCCCATATCACCATGACTAAGCTGCCTGCAGCGCTGGTGTCATTGCGAGAAAGAAAGATAGAGCTGGGGTTTTTAACTTCTTTGAGGCCGTTTTCCATCATGGCAAAAACACCTAGCTCATTTACGGCGCCAAAACGGTTTTTATGGCTACGAAGGGTGCGATAACGGCTGTCGTTGTCGCCTTCTAGCTGTAAGGAGCAATCTATCATGTGCTCTAACACCTTAGGCCCCGCTAAGCTGCCATCTTTGGTGACATGGCCGACCAATAATAGAATGGCATCAGATTGTTTTGCGTAGCGTGTGAGCGCTGCTGCGCACTCTCTTACCTGAGACACGCTGCCAGGTGCTGAGGTAATGTCGGCTAATTGCATCACTTGTATTGAATCCACCACAATCAGCTTAGGTTGTAGCGCAGCACAGGTGGCCAAAATGGATTCCACGTCTGTCTCAGTGAGCATTTTTAAATTGTTAGTGGGCAATTCTAGGCGCTTTGCCCTCAAGGCCACTTGCTGTAATGACTCTTCGCCAGTGATGTATAACGCAGGCATTTGC
>DKMQ01000084.1:1209-6964 GCA_002470565.1 Oceanospirillaceae bacterium UBA7410
CCGCCTATAAGAATGGCTGATCCAGGTACTAAGCCACCACCAAGCACACGGTCTAGCTCGCCGATACCAGTTGTCAAACGAGGCATGCTAGCAACATCCACATCGCTTAAATCTTGTAGTTGGGACGTAACCCCTGCGTAGCCCTTTGCCGCGTTAGTGGCATTAGCTGCATTGACCCGAGTACTTGCACTAACATGGCCACCAGCTGGAGCTATACGAAATTCTGAAAGGCTGTTCCACGCCCCACAATCTGTGCACTGGCCCTGCCATTTACTGTAGTCAGAGCCGCACTCATTACATACATAGGCTGTTTTGGCTTTGGCCATGTTTTTGTCTCGAATTAATCGTTATTAATCGGATTGTAAAAGTATAGCGGCATCTTTAGCAAAGTAGGTGAGAATACCATCTGCCCCAGCACGTTTTATACCTAACAAAGACTCCATCATTACGCTGTCTTTATCTAGCCAGCCATTTTGGAAGGCAGCCATGTGCATGGCATATTCGCCACTGACTTGATAGGCAAATGTAGGCACCTGTAGCTCTCTTTTCACGCGAGACACTATATCTAAGTATGGCATGCCAGGTTTTACCATTACCATATCAGCGCCTTCAGTAATGTCCATAGCAACTTCGTGTAAGGCTTCATCGCTATTGGCAGGGTCCATTTGATAACCAAATTTGTTGCCCTTGCCTAAATTACCTGCAGAACCTACGGCATCACGAAACGGGCCATAATAAGCTGAAGCATACTTTGCGGCATACGCCATGATACGCGTGGTTTGATGATTATCTGCTTCTAAAGCATCGCGTATAGAGCCTATGCGGCCATCCATCATATCAGATGGCGCCACCACGTCTGCACCGGCTTGAGCATGAGATAAAGCCTGCTTAATGAGAATATCTACAGTAATGTCGTTAAGCACATAGCCGTCTTCATTAATAATGCCGTCTTGGCCGTGGGTGGTAAATGGGTCTAGGGCTACATCAGTAATAACGCCAAGCTCAGGACAAGCGTCTTTGACTGCTTTGACCGCACGCTGGGCTAACCCATCAGGGTTATAGGCTTCTTCTGCCATCAAAGATTTTGCCGATAAAGGCGTCACTGGAAACAATGCAATAGCAGGGATGCCAAGCGCTAAAAGCTGTTTTGCTTCTTTTACTAACAAATCTATACTCAAACGCTCTACACCAGGCATCGAGGGGATTGTTTGGCGTTGATTTTGGCCTTCAATCACAAACATTGGATAAATTAAATCATCTGTAGTGAGTCTGTTTTCACGCATTAAGCGTCGAGAAAACTCGTTATATCGCATGCGTCGCATACGGCTATTAGGAAACTGTCGTTGGCTGGGTTGAAAGCTCATAATGGGCCCTTAGTGTTAATTTTTAGTGCTATTGCTGCAATAACATAGACTCAAGCTCGTCGTTCTTTTCAAGCCAAAGCTCTTCATTGTGTTCATGTTGCTCACTGGCATGGCTTTGTTGAGCCAATAAGTCTTTTAGTTTCGCTTTATTTACCGCTTCATACAAGCTAGGTTGTGCCAGTTGAACTTCTAGTTCGTCTAGCTTAGCTTGCCATATATCAATGTCTTTTTCATGTTTGGCGATGGCCTTTTTTAAAGGACTAAGTAGTTTACGGTTTTCTGCTTGCAGACGCTTTTGTTCCTTACGCTCTGCAGGCGTTAAGGATTCAGACTCAGCACCTTTGGCAATGCTTGGATCCAAACGCAGAGCTTCTTGTCTGTCTTTCATCTTTGCCTGTGCTTGTGCTTGGGCTAGCGCTTGCACTTGTACTTGGTAGTCTTGCAAGTCACCTTCAAATTCTTTCACTTTACCATCAGCTACTAACCAATAGTTGTCCACCACTTGACGTAACAGATGACGATCGTGAGAGATGACTACGATAGCACCTTGATAGGCTTGCAGGGCCATGGTCAGGGCATGGCGAGCTTCTAAGTCTAAGTGGTTAGTAGGCTCGTCTAACAATAGTAGGTTAGGTTTTTGAATAGCGATCATAGCTAAGGCCAAGCGTACTTTTTCACCACCTGAAAAGTGCTTTACAGGCTCAAAAATGCGCTCGCCTTGCCAGCCAAAGCCACCTAAAAAGTTACGTAACTCTTGCTCACTGGCGCCGGGCTTAAGCCTTTGCAGATGCAGCAGCCCGTTGGCTTCCATGTCCAGAGCTTCTAGCTGGTGCTGAGCAAAGTAACCAATTTTTAGGTGTTCGCCAGGAACTACTTGGCCAGATAAAGGAGCAAGGTCACCTACTAATGTTTTGATCAAGCTTGATTTGCCAGCGCCATTGGGGCCTAGTAAAGCATAACGTGAATCATGTAATAAGGTGATGTTGGCGCTTACAATAGGCTTGTCATAACCAATACTCACTTGATCTAGATCGATTAACGTAGAGCTGGTTTTTTCAAACTCTGGGAATCGAAAGGTAAAAGGAGAGTCGGCATAGGCGGGTGCAATTTTTTCCATGCGCTCTAGTGCCTTCATACGACCTTGGGCTTGCTTGGCCTTACTGGCCTTTGCTTTAAAGCGCTGAATAAAGCTTTCGATGTGGGCTATTTCGGTTTGCTGCTTGGCATACATTACTTGTTGTTGAGCCATGCGCTCAGCTTTTTGACGCTCAAAAGCCGCATAGTTACCACGATAAGAGGTGAGTTTTTTGCGATCCAAATGCACAATCACTTGCACTACCTGATCTAAAAAGTCACGGTCATGAGATACTAAAAATAAGGTGCCAGGATATTTTTGTAACCATGACTCAAGCCACATGGTGGCATCAAGGTCTAAGTGGTTAGTCGGCTCATCTAAAAGCAACAAATCTGATGGACACATGAGCGCTTGAGCTAAGTTTAAGCGCACACGCCAGCCCCCAGAAAAACTACCCACAGGTTGGCTCCAATCTTGTTCTGGAAAACCTAAGCCTTGTAGTAGTTGCTGCGCACGGTTTACAGCACTGTAACCACCCACGTGGTCATAATCTGCATAAACATGACTTAAAGCGGCTTCATCATGAGTGGCTTCGGCTACCGTAATGGCCTCTTGTGCTGCCCTTAAAGCTACGTCGCCGTCTAACACATGATCTAAAGTAGAGCGATTTACGTCGCCTATCTCCTGGGCCATGTGTGCCATACGCATAGCAGGTGGCCAGGTGAGGTGTCCAGCATCAAGCTGTAATTGCCCAAGCAACAGCTTAAATAAAGTCGTTTTACCGGCGCCATTGCGTCCAATTAAGCCATACCTTTGGCCTGAATTTAGGGTCAAGTGAGCCCCCTCAATAAGAGGTTGGCCACCGCGTTGTAGAGTGATATCGTCAAATTTAATCATGGTCGCGGATGATACCACATGCTTAGCTAGCCATAAGCCTAAACACTCATAAATATAGCCAACAAAATGCAATCAAATGTAAACAATTGGAAATACTTTTGCTTCGTGTTTGAACCTTATATATCCTATGCAGCACGCTGAATAATAACGTTTAGCACTATGACAGAGGAATACTATGAAAACTTTAATGAGTCGCTTGGCCGTTACCAGCGCAATTGGCCTTGCAGCAACACCCGCTGCTGCAGAGATCGACCTAAATAACGTGGAGCAAAATGTAAGCTATAGCTTAGGCACTTTGGTTGCTGGTCAGCTTGCGAACGATTTTGACAACCTTAATTTAGAAGCTTTTGTAGAAGGGTTTAATGCGGCTTACCTTGGCCAAAAAATGCTAGTAAGCCCTGAACAAGCAGTGGCTGCTGTGCAAAATTACCAACGCCAAGTGGCTGCTTCAAAGTTTGATAGCGCTTTAGTCAATAGTGAAGATTATTTAGCACAAAATGCGCAAAAAGAAGGCGTTCAAGTCACAAAAAGTGGCTTACAGTATGAAGTGCTGGCTGAAGGTGAGGGCGCAAAGCCTGC
This sequence comes from Oceanospirillaceae bacterium UBA7410, assembly GCA_002470565.1. Lineage (GTDB taxonomy): Bacteria > Pseudomonadota > Gammaproteobacteria > Pseudomonadales > Balneatricaceae > Njordibacter. Next base: position 5,125 of record DKMQ01000084.1, read on the forward strand.
AGCGACTGATACTGTGACAGTGCATTATCATGGCACTACTTTGGACGGACAGGTTTTTGATAGCTCTGTAGATCGCGGTGAGCCTACACAGTTCCCACTAAACGGGGTTATAGCGGGCTGGACTGAAGGTGTTCAGTTAATGAGTGTTGGCGCTAAGTATAAGTTCTTTATTCATCCAGATTTGGCTTACGGCACTCAAGGTGCTGGCCAGATGATTGGGCCCAACGATGCACTAATCTTTGAAGTTGAATTGATCAAGATAGGCCAATAAGGCCAAACCTTTTGTTCACAAGCTATTCAACATAGCATAATTACTAAAAACCCCAGCAAGCTGGGGTTTTTTATGTCTGCTATAAAACCTTACGGTTTATAGGTAGTTCAATACCAATACCATCACAGCAGTTAGGCCTAAAGAGCCATGAATTACGCCCTTCACTGTAGCCAAAGGACCCTGCTTACCAAACATAGCGTTGGCCTGCAGAGCAGCAATGATTACCAACATGGCAATCATTGAATTGCTCATAGTAAATGCACTGTAGCCCATTCCGCCAGTAGGATGGCCAGAAGCAAGCATACAAAACGCCATTGGCGCAGAATATAAAACGTTGTGACGTGAAGCCAACAATGCTTTAGCACCGGCAGCTGGAGCGTCGCCCTCAACCATGCCTAGAGCAATTTTCTGGTTTGGCCAAATGATGATCCAAACGTTTAAAAACATTAGTGTGCCAAAGATAGCACCGATAACAATGTAGTTATTTAGTGCTGCACCAAGGGCGCCTATAAGGATAATACCAGTTATGAAAGTGCCCATAGCACCCCAACGGAACCACCACAAAGCACTTGGAGCTAGCTTAGCTTTAGCATCTGCTAGGCCTTCAGGGCTAGCTTGCTTAAAGTAGCCACCTTGAATGAAGTTAAAGTAGTACAGCATACCAATCCAAGTAATGCCGAATAAAACGTGTGACCATCGGAATAAAAATCCTAATAAGTCCATAGTACGCCTCTCATGTAATTTAATTTAAGATAATGGTTCCAGAAGTCTCTAGACCCAAGGGTGATGGCCGCCATTGTACAATTAATGTAACGGCCTGTTCTAGTTTTTTGCAACAAAAACTATTGATCGTCTAAGTAACGCTCTGCATCTAGGGCTGCCATACAGCCTGTGCCTGCAGAAGTAATTGCTTGACGGTAAATATGATCCATTACATCACCCGCTGCAAATACGCCTTCAATGCTGGTCTGGGTAGCATTACCGTGGCTACCGCTTTGTACTTTAATATAGCCACCTTCCATATCTAATTGGCCTTCAAATAGCCCTGTGTTTGGCGTGTGGCCGATAGCAATGAATACGCCATCAACGTCTAAGTTTTTGGTGCTGCCGTCTTCGCTACTCTTAACGCGCATGCCGGTTACGCCCATGTCGTCACCTAATACTTCATCAAGGTTGTGATGCCACTCTACCTTAACATTGCCATTTTCCACTTTATCCATCAAGCGATCAGCGAGAATTTTTTCGCTACGAAATTTGTCACGACGATGAACTACCGTCACTTCACTAGCAATATTACTTAGATAAAGTGCTTCTTCAACAGCAGTATTGCCACCGCCGATTACAGCTACTTTTTTGTTACGATAAAAGAAGCCGTCACATGTGGCGCAGGCAGATACGCCACGGCCTTGGAATGCAGTTTCACTGTCAAGGCCTAGGTAGCGAGCACTTGCCCCTGTGCATATAATCAAAGCGTCACAAGTATAGTGAGTGCCTTGACCTGTGAGTTGAAAAGGTCGCTGATTTAGGTCTACAGCATCGATTTGGTCAAAAATAATTTCAGTTTCAAAG
>DKMQ01000006.1:0-8511 GCA_002470565.1 Oceanospirillaceae bacterium UBA7410
GCTATTGGCTCGCAAATAAAAGACCTGCAATGGATGCAGCAGCACGTAGGTGACTTTGATGTGTCCATAGAAGACTTTACCCAAGACTGGGGTGGCTTATTGCTAACCGGGCCCAAAGCACGAGACATTTTACAGAGCATTTGTGAAGATGACCTGTCTAACAGTGCTTTTCCTTGGTTGGCTTGCCAAACGATTCAGCTGGATTCTGCCCCTGTGTTTGCCATGCGAGTCTCCTATGCTGGTGAACTAGGTTGGGAATTACACATGCCTACGTGGCAGCTTATTTCTATCTATGAATCATTGATGGAAAATGGCCAGCCGTTGGGTCTGCGAGATTTTGGCACGCGTGCCTTTAATAGCATGCGTATGGAAAAAATGTATCGTGCTTATGGTGCCGAATTTACTGAAGAAATGTCAGGCCTAGAAGCAGGTATGGGTCGCTTTTTGGATCTAAATCGAGACTTTATTGGCAGCGATAATGTGCGCCAACGCCAAACAGATGGTCTAGCAATAGAGCTTGCTTATCTTGTGTTTGATGACGATTTACCTGCAGAATGTTTTGGTAACGAAGCTGTGTTTGCTAATGGCGAACTGACTGGCATTATTACCGGCGGAGCCTATGGCTATCGTGTAGAAAAGAGTTTAGCCTTTGCCTATTTAAAGCCTGAGCATTGTAAAGACGGTCAGGCACTTACTGTCGAAACTTCAATCGGCACTCGTCATTGCCATGTGGAATTTGATGCTACATATAATCCCAACAACAGCTTGTTGCGAAGTTAGGCATCAATACTAACCATTAAAGTAATGGGTCACCTTGACCCATTATGAAAGAGAACGTTATGAGCAACACCCAAGTATTACCAGAAAAAGCCCGCATTGCCATTATTGGTGGCGGTATTATTGGCACCTCCGTAGCCTACCACCTAGCTAAACGCGGCATTAAAGACGTTGTACTGATTGAGCGTAAACAGCTCACTTGCGGCACTACTTGGCACGCTGCTGGCCTTGTGAGCTTATTGTGGCCCACACCTACTTTGACAAACCTCGCTAAGTATAGCCATGAACTCTATGCAGGTTTGGAAGAAGAAACAGGTCAAGCCACAGGCTATAAGCGTATTGGCAGTATTTCATTAGCCCGCACTGAAGCACGCCTTGAAGAGATTAAACGCACATCATCTATGGCAAAAGTATTTGGTGTAGAATCGGAAATGATTGATAACACACGCCTTGAGAAGCTCTACCCGGGTATCAATACAGACGGTATTATCGGTGCTCTGTATACTCCAGATGATGGCCAAACCAACCCAATCGACACCACTATGGCTCTGGCTAAAGGTGCGCGCATGAATGGTGTGGAAATCTTTGAAAACACTGCTATGGAAGAGCTCATCATCAAAGATAATGTGGTTACTGGCATTCGCACTGACAAAGGCACTATGGAAGTAGACCAGGTTATTTTATGTGGTGGTATGTGGACGCGCGACCTTGCCAAAACTGTAGGTGTTAATTTACCTATTTATACCTGTGAGCACCAATACATTGTCACTGAAGAAATGGAAGGCTTAACACCTCGTCCTGTTCTTCGTGACTACGACCAAGGCCTTTATTTTAAAGAAGACGCGGGTAAAATGTTGGTGGGATGGTTTGAAGACAATGCCATTGGCATGCCGATGAGTAAGATAGCAGATGATTTTTGCTTTGGTCAATTCCCATTAGACCAAGACCACGTGGAGCCCTATGTAATGAGCAGCATGGATGTGTTTCCTCAGCTAGAAACCACAGGCATTCGCACTTGGTTTAATGGCCCAGAAAGCTTCACCAACGACAACCTTCACTTGCTTGGGCCTACCTCAGAAGTAGATAAGCTATTTATTGCTGCAGGTATGAACTCAAAAGGCATTGGAGCAGGCGGTGGCGTGGGTAAAATCATGGCCGACTGGATGATTGACGGATTTCCATCAGGCGACGTCACAGAGTGCGATCTACGCCGTCATCACCCAGCCCAACAACACGATGAATACGTCGCTGAGCGCATTCCTGAGGCCTTAGGCCACACTTATGCAATGCATTGGCCATTTTACCAATACGAAACTGCACGCGATCAGATTCACTCGCCTTTACACCAAGAACTTAAAGAGGCTGGGGCTTGTTTTGGAGAGGTCTGTGGTTACGAGCGAGCAAACTGGTTTGCTAACCCAGGCCAAGAAGCTAAATATGAATATAGCTATCAAAAGTCCAACTGGTTTGAAAATAACAAACAAGAACACATGGCTATGCGCGAGGGTGTAGGCCTTTACGATATGTCCTCTTTTGGTAAATTTGAAGTCACAGGCCCTGCCGCTGCTAAAAATTTGCAATATATTTGTTCTGGTAACATCGATATTCCCATAGGCAAAGTAGTTTACACACACTTCCTTAACGCCCGTGGTGGGATCGAAGCCGATGTGACCATAGTGCGCACAGGGCAAACCACTTATTGGGTGATTACTGGCATTAGCTCCCACTCACGGGATTGGTGGCATTTAAACCATCGCCTAACAGACGATGTGCTTTTACAGGACATTAGTATGAATTTTGGCGCTATGGCGCTGCAAGGTCCATTAGCTCGAGATGTATTGTCCAAGGTAACCACTGCAGATTTAAGCAACGAAGCTTTCCCATTTGCTACAGGCAAGTTGATGGAAGTAGCTAGCATAAAAATGTGGGTACAGCGTTTGAGCTACGTGGGTGAACTAGGTTGGGAGTTATTTGTGCCAGCCCAACATACGGCTACAGTTTATCGTGCTTTATTTGCAGCCGGTGAAGAATTTGGCATTCGCAACGTAGGTATGCATGCCGTAAACAGCGCACGTATGGAAAAAGGGTTTGTGCACTGGGGCCATGATGTTGGGCCAGAAGATAACTTATTTCAAGCAGGCCTAAGCTGGGCGGCCAAACCTGATGTGAGCAGTTTTATTGGCATTAACGGGTTTAAGGAACAATTGGCAGCTAAGCGCACAGATCGAAGGTTAGTTCAGTTTAAACTGGATGATAAAGACGCCATGTTGTTCCACAACGAACCTATAGTGATGGACGGTGAAATAGTAGGCTACCTTACTTCGGGCATGTACGGCCACGCTGTGGGTAGCGCTATTGGTATGGGCTATGTGAACTCGCCTGACTTGTCACCTATTCGTTTATCAAAAGCGACGTTTGAAATAGAGATTGCACTAAAGCGATACTCAGCTCAAGCTAGCTTGCAAGGTTTTTACGACCCTAAAGGCCTGCGCCCAAAAGCCTAGACCTTTTATGGTGGGTGCTTGACCTAGGCACTCACCATAAATTCACCCATGACTTGCTCTATAACCGCCCCTATTAAATAACAATCTTCATCGTTAAATGTGAGCGGCACACGAAGGTCTAGAGTTTTTTCTAAGGCCTTAAGAGTGTTGGGTAAGTGTGGCATGGGATCAATGTAGTGCCAGCTATCATAGCGACTGGTGAAGGCTTTTGGCTTATCATCACCAAACCACTTAAGCTCTACCCCTTGCGCTGCACAGGCCTCAATAAAGGCCGGTATTTGCGCTAGGCTTAAGCTAGTTGGGCGAAATTGTAGTGAACTGCCCACAAACGATTCTCTGTCATCTCTAAGTGGAATATCTAACCCTGCAACTGCAGCAATAGTATTGTGTAAAATAGCGTAGCGGCTATTCCACCGTGCACAATTTGCATCAAGCCTGGGCATCTGCGACAAACCTATAGCCGCACGTATGTTATCCATACGCCCAGACATATTGGCACTGGTTAAACGAATGTTTTCAAACACCTCAGGCTTAGGCGCTGCTCCATGGCGCTCATAAAGCATATAAGAGCCTGAATGCATAATAAGACGTGCTGCAATCATTGCATCATCAGTCACTACTAAACCACCCTCACCTGTATTTAAGTGCTTGTACGTTTGTAAGCTAAAAGCCGCTACTTGACCAAAATTACCAGATTTTTTGCCCTCCCATGCTCCACCCATAGTATGTGCACAGTCTTCTAATACCTGTAAGCCTAGTTTGTTACACAAAGTCATCAGCTTTTCCATGTTAGGAATGTGCCCACGCATCAAAGATAACAACAAAATTTTAGCATTACTGCTTTTAGCTTTGGCTTCTAAATCAGCCAAATCAAGGTGGTAATCCACACCTATTTCCACCAACACAGGTTTGCCACCGGCGGCAAAAATAGCCCCAGGCACAGGCGCCAAGGTATAAGCATTAGTGAGCACTTCATCGCCTGCTTGCAAACCCATAGCGCGCAATGCAATATGCAAACCATAGCCTCCTGAAGTGCAGGCTAAGCAATATTTTCGCCCCTGATATTGTGCAAAACTTTGCTCAAGTAAAGCCGCATCAGACCACTCATCTCCCACCGTGTTATAACGGTGTAATCGGCCCGAATCAAGTAGCTCCATCACTCTTTTTTTAGCGGCCTCTGGAATGGCTTCTTGTTGGGTAAATGGTTTTTTAAAATGTAGTTTTGGCATCACTAAAGCTCATGTTTGTATACTGTGCGGTAAGATCTCACACCGAGTAAATCATCGCAAGGGGAACATCGTATTACTAATATGGTAAGCGTTATAACATTGCATTAATTAAAAGTAAAATGATGTAAAGGCCATGTGTTTCAATACTACTAGACTACACTAGCTCAAGGTTAATTGTTATCAAACCCTATGTGTGACATTCTAATCAGAAGCTCTAACTATGCGGCTGTAGCATAGACGATTTAAAAAATTAAGGATGACTTTTGAATGAGTAAAAAATTGAGCATCACCCGCGTAGCTATGGCATTTCTGTTATTGCTAGGGGTGTCGTTTGGCGGGGCTTTGTATTATTGGTATAAAAATGCTGATGTATTTGGTGCAGCCATGACACCAGCACAGCAAAAGCCTTACTTTGAGTCAAAAAACTTTTCAGATGCCACATTTAATAATCAACTCAACACTCCCTTAAACCAGTCCTTTAGCCTTATGATAAGTAGTTTATGGGACTATATGACAGCGCAAAATCTGGCCCCAAAAAACAACATTGAGATAATCCAAACAGACTCTTCACTGCTTGCAAACCCACTTAATAAAAACCAACTTCTCTGGTATGGCCATTCCACATTTTTATTACAAACAGCCAATAAAACCTTATTGTTTGACCCTATCTTTAGCAAGATTGCAGCGCCTCACACGTCTCTTGGTAGCCCTCGTTATAACGATATACTGCCTATTGAGCCTTCACAGCTACCCACGATAGACGCGGTGATCATCTCTCATGATCACTATGACCACTTAGACTACCCTACAATTATGCAACTAGATGCCAAGGTAAAACATTACTATGTACCCCTTGGTGTGGGACAACATTTATTGCACTGGGGTATATCAAAGGAGCGCATTAGCGAAATGGATTGGTGGCAGTCTAACGACTTGGATGACATCACCCTTACTTTAACCCCTGCGCGTCACTTTTCTGGCAGGCGCTTAGGCAATAGCAAATCAACTCTTTGGGGTGGGTGGATGGTAGAAGCGCCGCAACAAAGGTTTTTTTTTAGTGGTGATAGTGGCTACGGCCCTCATTTTAAAGAAGTGGGTAAGCGTTTTGGACCTATCGATATGGCCTTATTAGATTCAGGCCAATATAACTTCCGCTGGGATAAGGTTCATATGACGCCAAAACAAAGCGTACAAGCCGCAAAAGATTTAGAGGCTCATATTTTGATGCCTGTGCACTGGGGTGCTTTCACTTTATCCTTACACCCATGGGATGAGCCTGCAGCACAAACGGCCCTCATAGCAAAAGAGCAACGCCAAGCGTTTGTGATTCCACGTATAGGCGAACTCATGCAATTGCAGGATGAGCCCAAAGCTAGAGCACCTTGGTGGAAAAATTTTTAACATGAACTATGACATTGTTGAATTATTTTAGGCAAAAAAAAGCCCAATAAATTGGGCAAAAAACACTCAGAGATGAACTAACTTTTAGAAGTGTAGACCATCAATGAGCTTTGTGTAGAAAAAATGGAAAATAATTAAAATTAGATACTGCATTCATTAGTTTCACAGTGCAATTCTACGTCGGCAGCAGTAATCGCACTCATATTAAATATGCCACGGCCTGAAACCGACGGGATAACAATATGAGCAGGTTTAGCTAAACCATGCACAAATGGGCCGATAAGTAAGGCATCTGTTAATGAGCGAATAAGACCTAAGGTAATGTTGGCAGTGTCTAAGTTGGGCATTATCAGCAAATTGGGCTGCCCAGTAAGCTTTGAGTTGGGGAAAATTGTCTGGCGCAACTCTTCGTTAAGGGCCGTGTATGAATGCATTTCACCTTCTATCTGGGCATCAGGATAACGCTTTCGAAGTGTTGCAGAGGCATCACGTACTTTATGCGCTTGTGGGTCGCTAGATGTGCCAAAGTTAGAGTGGGATAATAGTGCTACTTTGGGCTCAATACCAAACTGACGTACAAATTCCATACTCGCTTCAGTGGTCGACACAAGCTCTTGCGCTGTGGGATCTACAGTTAAAAACGCATCAGCTAAAAACAAAGGACCACTGGGTAACAACAAAGCACATACGGTAGATACATGCGTGTCTGGTGTTTTACGACCTAACACCTGATACAAGGTTTTAAAGTGGGTGTCAAAGCGCCCCACTTTGCCGCATATCATTCCATGGGCTTCATCTAAGCTAACCATAACAGAGGCTAACGCAGTGGTGTTATTGCGCATATCGTGTTTTGCAGTTTCTACGGAAATACCTTTGCGTGCCACTTTGGCATGATAGTGCTGCCAATAGCGACTGTGTAAATCACAATCTTTAGGGTCAAACACATCCACGTCTAAGCCTAACTTAAAACTTAAGCTCAACCGATCAAGTGATTTTTCAATCACATTTTTACGGCCAATAAGAATAGGCTTTGCTACACCTTCATCCACTGTAGCTTGCAAAGACATGAGCACGTCTTCGTTTTCACCCTCAGCATAAACGATACGACGCTTAGGGCCTTGCTTAGCTTTTTCAATCATAGGCTGCATAAACAAGCCAGCCTGATTCACATAGCTTTGCAATTTAACGCGATANNGCATCAAGGTCTTCAATAGGGCGAGTAGCTACACCACTTTCCATCGCTGCCTTCACTACAGCCAATGGCACTTCTTCTATTAAGCGCGGGTCAAAAGGCTTAGGAATAAGGTATTGTGGGCCAAATTTGAAGTTTTCACCTGGGTAAGCTGATGCCACCACATCTGTTACTTCTTTACAGGCTAAATCTGCAATGGCTCTAACGCAGGCATGCTTCATGGCTTCATTAATAGTTGTGGCACCACAATCTAATGCACCACGAAAGATAAAGGGAAAACACAACACATTATTCACTTGGTTGGGGAAGTCTGAGCGCCCGGTAGCCACAATTGCATCTGGCCGCACTGCCATAGCAAGCTCTGGCATAATTTCTGGCGTAGGGTTAGCCATGGCTAAGATAAGTGGTCTTGGGGCCATGGTTTTGACCATGTCTTGGGTAAGTACTCCTGGAGCTGATAAACCCATAAACAAATCAGCATCTACCATAGCATCAGCTAAGGTGCGGTCTTGGGTTTGTCTTGCGTAAGCTTCCTTCCAAGGGTTCATCCCATGGTCACGGCCTTTATAGATAACACCAGAGCGATCTATTAAGGTGACGTGATCGCGAGGGAGCCCCATGCTCACAAGCAAGTCTAGGCATGCAATGCTAGCGGCGCCTGAGCCAGAGCCTACTACCTTAATGTCTTCTATTTTTTTGCCTACCACTCGTAAACCATTATAAACCGCAGCCGCAGCTACAATGGCTGTGCCGTGCTGATCATCATGAAATACGGGAATATTCATACGCTCACGCAAAGCTTTTTCTACTAAAAAGCATTCTGGCGCTTTAATGTCTTCTAAGTTAATGGCGCCAAAAGTAGGCTCTAACGAGGCAATTATGTCCACTAACTTATCAACGTCATTTTCTTGAATCTCAATATCAAATACGTCAATATTGGCAAATTTCTTAAATAAAACAGCCTTGCCTTCCATCACTGGTTTAGAAGCTAGTGGACCAATATTACCTAAGCCCAAAACAGCTGTACCATTGGTAATAACACCTACCAAGTTGCCACGAGCAGTGACTGCTGCTGCCATGCCCACATCTTCCACAATGGCTTCACAGGCGTAAGCCACACCTGGTGAATATGCCATCGCTAAGTCTCTTTTATTTGCCAAGGGTTTTGTGGGCTGAATACACAATTTACCGGGCGTGGGATGAGTATGGTAGCGCATTGCACTATCTTTAAGAGACTCAGACATGAACATTTCCTTAAGAGTAATTATTTAACAAACAAAAGCGATGTCGTTAGTGGGTATTTAATAGCCGCACAAGGGTAGCGCGTTCAGAGTAAAAGCTAAAGCTTCTACTGCCAATTAAATTCATGTAGTAATACTACAAAAATTGCAAATATATGTCAATTATA
>DKMQ01000006.1:8557-24853 GCA_002470565.1 Oceanospirillaceae bacterium UBA7410
GTTTTAAAGATTGAGAAATTTCAGATTAAAGATTCAGAGGAGCATTTGAGTATGGAAAGAGCCAAGCAGTTACATCATGGCACCTGCTAATAATACCTGGATTCTAATCAGAGTTTAAACATCCCTAGCCATGTTATAAAATTCTTTATTTGGCTGTATGGAGGCAAAGTTAACCAGACGATTACTGAGCCCAAAGAAGGCAGTAATAGCAGCAATATCCCACGTATCATCTTCACTAAAACCGTGGCCTTTGAGCATCGTAAAGTCTTCGTCACTTGTGGCTTGAGCATTGTTAGATATTTTGAGCGCAAACGTTAGCATGGCTTTTTGCCGCGCCGAAATATCAGCTTTAAGGTGATTGATCGCCACTTGATCAGCCACCAAAGCATCCTTAGCTCGTATGCGCAAGACTGCCCCATGAGCTACCACACAGTACAAACAGCCGTTGTCACTAGATGTAGCCACAATGATCATTTCCCGCTCAGCTTGGGTTAGGCCGCTATCCTTTATCATTAACGCATCATGGTAATCCATAAATGCACGTAATTCGTCTGGACGATGAGCCATTGCCAAAAAAATGTTGGGTACAAAACCTGCCTTTTCTTGCACCGCTAACACCCTACTTTTAATGTCTGCTGGCAAACTATCTAAAGCGGCCACGGGATAACGACTAATATGGCTCATAGCTTGGTTCCTAATTAAGCATTTACATTAACTACAAAACGACCACGAGTTAGTCCATCTATTTGGTCTTGAGCCGTTTTCAAAGCTTGCTCTAAGGTGATTTCAGTCATAATAGCTTCTAGATGAGCAAGGTCTAAATCTTGCGCTAAGCGGTTCCATGCTGCAATACGATCTGCCTTTGGACGATACACACTGTCAATACCAGCTAGGGTGACGCCGCGTAAGATAAACGGCATTACTGTAGCTGGTAAATCAAACCCTTGGGCCAATCCACACGCAGCCACTGTGCCACCATACTTCATAGATGCGCAAATATTAGCTAATGTATGACTACCCACAGCATCTATTGCACCTGCCCAACGCTCTCTTGCTAACGGCCTACCTTTTTCACTTAGCTCACTACGATCCATCACGGCAGTGGCACCTAAACTTAACAAATAATCTGTTTCTTGCGCACGGCCACTTGAAGCCACAACGTTATAACCTAATTTGGCTAACAGGCTTATTGCAACACTGCCCACACCACCAGCAGCCCCAGTGACTAGTATTTCCCCTTTATCTGGTGTTACGCCATGTTGCTCTAGGGCCATTACACATAACATCGCAGTGTAGCCGGCTGTGCCTATAGTCATGGCTTGTTTAGGAGTAAAGGCAGTAGGCAGCGGCACTAGCCAATCGCCCTTCACACGGGCCACTTGTGCCAATCCACCCCAATGCCCCTCACCTACACCAAACCCGTTAAGCACTACTTTATCGCCTACTTTAAAGTCGTTATGGTCACTTTTTTCTACCGTACCAGCAAGGTCTATTCCAGGCACCATAGGAAAGCTACGCACTACTGGAGATGTTCCTGTAATCGCCAAACTATCTTTGTAATTTAGGGTGGAATAATCCACTTTCACCAATACATCACCTTCAGGTAATTGTGATTCTTCAATCTGACTTAATTTGGCGGTGTAACCTGTGTCGTCCTTGTTAATTAGCAGTGCTTTCATTAGAAAAATCTCAATGTTAATGTTGGTAGATTAGGCTACATAATACCTTTAAATGGACATAAAAGTATTAGTCTTTGGTAATCATTTTTGTTGCGACAGGCTCTCATATTGGAGGCTTATTAACGTCATTGCCCTCTTTTGAACAAAGTGATAGTTTTAGAGCCATATTAATAAATATAAGAAATCACCTATGAAAATCTCAGAAATCCACATCTACCAAAAAGACCAACGTATCGTTGATGGGCCATATATTATGTCCACTATGACCTTAACCTCAATTGATGCCACTATTATAAAAGTGGTGGCTGATAATGGCTTAGTGGGCTGGGGGGAAGTGTCTCCCTTGGGTCCCGCTTACCAACCCCAACATGCACTTGGCGCTAGAGCTGCGTTGTGCCATCTTGCTCCTGATTTAATCGGTAGCTCTTGCTTACACCCTCTATTATTGCAAAGGCGCATGAACGATCTACTCAATGGTCACAACTACGCCAAGGCCGCCATAGATTTTGCAATTATGGATTTGATGGGCAAATATTACAAAGTACGCGTGTGTGATTTATTGGGCGGCCCAGTGCGAGAGCGCCTGCCTGCTTATTTTGCTATCAGCAAGGGCTCCCCTGATGACACTGCACGTAAGGCCAAAGATAAGCTAGCTCAAGGTTACAAGCGACTTCAAATTAAATCCGGTGGCCGAGATGTGGCTGAAGACATTGAAGCCATCCGCAAGGTTTGGGAAGCTGTAGGTAACAAAGCCAACCTAGTGGTTGATGCAAACCGTGGTATGACCGGCAGCCAAGCCATGCAATTAAGCTTAGCCTGCAAAGATATTCCTTTCTTGTTTGAACAGCCTTGTAATACGATGGAAGAAGTGAGCAATATTCGCCCCCAAATAGCTCATCCTATTGCTCTTGATGAAAATATTGAAGGCATTAACGACGTTCTTAGAGCTATTTCTATGAATGCATGCGATGGCTTCGGCTTAAAGCTCACGCGAGTAGGTGGCCTCAACGCCATGGCTACCATACGAGACATATGTGAAGCCCGCGGCCTGCCACATACTTGTGAAGACAGCTGGGGTGGAGACATTGTCTCTGCGGCTATTTTACATATGGGAGCTACTGTAAAGCCTGCCATGCTAGAGGGTGTGTGGACCGCTGGCAACTACATAGAAGAGAGTTATGACCCAGCAAACACTGTTGCTTGCACAGACGGTTTTTTCGATTTACCTACTGGTTTCGGCTTAGGCATAACACCCCAAGAGGATCGCATTGGCCATCTAGTACATTCTTTTTAAATATGGCTGGTAAGCTTCACCCAAACAACACGTTGCCAAGCATACGCCCAGGCATCAAGGTGAAGCCACCAGCGACTATGAGCCCACCAATGTAAAGCCCTATCATAGACCACTTATGCCTTTTCACATTGCCGTTTTTAATGGCCCAGTAAGCGCTAGGCACACAATAAAGTACCAGCACACTAAGTAGATGAATAAAGCCAAAATGGTTAAATAATCTTGGACCAACTTGGGCTGACATCAATAAAGTGACCATGGCTGTAAACAGCATTAATACCATATAGATGCGGCCTATAAGCTTATGTACTTCAGTGCCTTTTTTAGTGACCATCATAAAAGTAGCCATTAGAAATGCTGGCGCCATGGTACCTAAATGCATAAATGATAAGGTTTCATACCACAGATCTAGATTCATAATACAGCCTTAGGTGCTAATGAAGCACTGTTTGTGGTTAAATTAAATGAGCATAGCGCCTAAGCACAATGCCTGCAAAAAGAGATATTAAAGCCATCACCCAAAATACCTGACCACTAATATGTTCGTACAAACTGCCAGCGATGGTCATGCTAATGCCCATGAAAGCTCCTAGCGCTAGAGAGTCATATAGTGTTTGAGCGGAAGCTGTAAGCTGATCTGGCACTTTTTGGGTAATGTATTGGTTGATCGCCAAGTGGGTGGCTGCAAAAGTGAACGCATGTAAAAGTTGCACGATAAACAGCACGGCAACGTCGGTGGAGAGCCCCAATGTAACCCAACGCACCACTGCTGCTGCCACTGCCATCCACAACAGACCTTTAACACCCACCCTAATTAGCAACCACATGCCTACGGCAAACAACACCACCTCTGCAGCTACACCTTGGGCCCACAATAGCCCTATGACTGATTCACTGATACCAGCCTTAATCCAATGTAAGGTGCCAATGGTATAAAGTGCTCCATGACTAGCTTGCAACAAAGAGCCAGCAGCTACAATGACAACAAAACCAGGCAACTTAAACAACTCTATAAAGGCTAATTTACGGTTTGTTTTAGCTTGTGGACGAATATCTGGTAGGGATAGCGAAAATACAATCACAATTGCAGCTAACACTAATAAAAGCTGAGGGTAGGCCTCTATAGTAAATGCAGTAATGTACAGCCCGCTAAGGGTAGAAGAGATAATAAAGGCCACAGATCCCCACAAGCGCGCCTTGCTATAATTGAGCTTGCCCAAACGAGTAGCGGCAATTGCTAGCCCATCTACCATAGGAATATGACTAGTTTGCAATGCACCCACTACAAACCAAGTCAAAAGCATGGGCCAGAAGGTTTCAAATTGTAAAAACACACTAAAGCCCAAAAATGCCAACACCGATAAAGCTATGATCCAGCGTTTTTTATGGCCAGTGGCATCTGCTAATACTCCCACACCTAGGCCAAAAAACACCTTGCTCACAAATGCAGAACTAAGAATAAGCGCAGCTTCCTCAGCATCCAGTCCACGGCTTACCATCCAATAAGGCATAAACGGTAATACCAAACCAAAGCAAGTAAAATAAGCGAAAAAGAAACCAGAAAATACAAGTTGTCCACCAGCCTTAGTTAATTTTGTACTAGAGGGCATTAATTGATCCTTTTTATGCACTATTGTTTGGTAAATCGTAAAAAGTAAGTGTAGCCGATGAAGGCAAATAAATCCTGTTAGCTTAATGTCTAGATTGTAATGTGGGCAATGCCTGCCATACTGTGCCCTTCGCTATTTACTTGCGCACTAAAACCCTATGCAAAGCCCTGCTTTTTACTCATTTACACAAGATATCCAACGACTTAAAGTGTTATGTGCAGGCATTGCCAGCCTTATATTAATGGTGGGTATTGCACGCTTTGCCTACACCCCGATGCTGCCTTTAATGCAGCAGCACGCAGGCTTAGGCATTGCTCAAGGCGGATGGCTAGCGGCCTTCAACTACGCTGGCTACTTTTGCGGTGCTTTAATTGCCGCAAACATTAGCGATCTACAAAAAAAGGACCGCCTATATAGGCTAGGGCTGCTCATGGCGTTAGCCACGACCTTGGGCCTAGCGCTGACTCAAAATTTTTGGATATGGGGCGCTTTGCGGTTTTTTTCAGGCCTAAGTAGCGCCGCTGGATTACTTTTAGGATCGGGTTTAGTGATGCACTGGTTATTACGTCATCAATCACGCTCTGAGCTGGGCATTCATTTCATTGGTATGGGTGCGGGCATCTTTTTAACAGCACTATTTGTATACCTAATCGCAGAGCAAATAAGCTGGCAACAGCACTGGTATTGGTTCACAGCATTTGGGGCATTGTTAGCTATACCCGCATGGTTTTGGCTGCCCAGACCTAATCTAAGCGGCTATACAGTGGGGGGAGATAAGATGATGGATCAGCCTCCATCCAAGCAATTTCTCCAAAGCTTTATGCTGGCCTACTTTTGCGCGGGTGTGGGCTATGCCGTTATCATTACCTTCATTGTTGCCCATGTAAACCAAATAGCTGGCGACAGTGCTTATGGCGCCTTAACCTTTATGATCATTGGCCTTGCTGCTGCTCCTGCGTGTATTATTTGGGATCTTGTGGCCCGTAGGGTGGGTAATTTAAACGCGCTATTATTAGCCTACATTTTACAATTTACCGGCATGCTCATCCCTATATTAAGCCCAGGTTTAATATGGACCTTTGTGGGGGCTGCTTTATTTGGTGGCACCTTTATTGGCATTGTAAGCTTGGTGCTCACTATGGCAGGGCGCTACTTTCCTACCCGCCCAGCAAAAATGATGGGGAAGATGACCTTGTCATATGGCGTAGCTCAAGTAGCTGCTCCTGCTGCTGCTGGTGTGCTTTCACAGTGGTCTGGCAACTACCACTTAAGCATTATCATTTCTAGCGGTATCATGCTTTTGGGTTGCTGGTTGATCTATAGCTTGCGTAAGCATGAGTAAACCAGCCCACCGATAATAGGTTTTGATTAACCTGAACTATCCTCCAGCCAATCGTGGCAACCACAACACTATCGCTGGAAAGGAGACCAACAAAGCAATAGTAAATGCATCAGCAATAAAAAATGGCGTGACTCCCTTAAATACATCCTGTACTGACAAATCATCGCGCACTCCAGCTACCACAAAGCAGTTGAGCCCTATGGGCGGTGTAATTAAACAAAATTCAGCCATTTTAACCACCAGTATGCCAAACCATATGGCACACATTGGTCCAGACATTCCAAACACGCTGTCCGCAGCACTTACATACTCACCACCGTTAAGGGCCATCACAGCCGGATAAACTACCGGCAAAGTAAGCAATAACATGCCAATAGCATCCATAAACATACCCAGCACAGCATAGGCCAATAGAATAAATATTAAGATCAAGATAGGGCTTTGATCAAGGGAAACGATCCAATCTGAAAACGCTGAGGGTAAGCCTGCAAAACCCAAGAAGCGTACAAAAATTAACACCCCCCAAATAATGGTAAAGATCATTACCGCAAGTTTGGCCGACTCTAACAACGCTTCTTTTAAAGCGGGCCAGCGCATGCCATTAAACATAGCAATGCAGAACACCACAAAAGCACCCAGTGCGCCACCTTCAGTAGGTGTGCCAATGGCATCACCAAAAGGGTTATACACAAATAAAATGATGATCGCCACCACCGCCACTATAGGCAGTGCAGGTGGTAAAGACTTAAAGCGTTCACCCCAAGTATAGCCTGAAACAGAAGGCCCAAAGCCAGGTTTGAGCACTGCTATACCTACTATTAAACCTGCATAAATGAGTGCTGAAAAAGCACCAGGCACAAAGCCTGCCAGCAATAACTTACCCACGTCTTGCTCTACAATAATGGCATAAACCACAAGAATAGCAGACGGAGGAATCAACGAAGCCAAAGTGCCACCAGCAGCGACTACGCCAGCTGCAAAACGCTTGTCGTAGCCCACCTTGAGCATTTCTGGAATAGCAATACGTGCAAATACAGCAGAAGTTGCCACAGAAGCACCCGAAACAGCAGCAAAACCTGCGGTAGAAAACACGGTAGCTACGGCCATGCCACCTGGCAGCCAGCCCACCCAACGTTTTGCAGCTTCAAACAACGCCTTGGTTAAGCCTGCATGGTAAGCCAAATATCCAATCAATATAAACGTGGGTATTAACGATAGTGCTTGCGCTGATATCTTAGAATGGGGGACCTGCCCTGCCGTTTTGGTAGCCACGCCAACTGCCCACCAAAAGGCCTCTGGGTCAAAGCCTTTTTTAGCCCAAAAAATCCATACTAGCCCGACCAAGCCTGATAATGCGGCAGCAAAAGCCACCCGCATTCCAATGACCACCATGACTAGCATGCATAAGGAAACAACAATGCCTATTTCAATACTACTCATGTGCTCTTAATCTCTTCATTAGAGGTTATATGTTGTGCTTCTGCAGCCGCTTGTGTTGCTGCATCCAATACCAAAGGCACGGCTACTGGCACAACTGCGTTAGTTACAAACGCAACACCAAAGCCCCATAGTTGAATTAATAAACGCAGTGCTAATACTGAAAAAGCTAATGGCACCATTAGCTTTGCAGGCCATAGTGGCAGAGAAATGTCCATGGAACTATCCCTACTCCACCAAGGCGAAGCAAAATCAAAACTACGAGAAAAGTGCGACCATGAGCCCCAAATGAGTAGTAGCATCAAGCCTAAAACAAGCAAACTTGTGAGCCATTCAAACAGCCACAACGCTCTACCACTTAGCCTGGCCACTAGCATGTCCATACGGATATGACCGCCATTTCGCTGAGTATAAGCTATCCCCATAAACGCGATTAGAGGCATGGCTTGTTCTATCCAGTCTACATAACCGGGTAAAGGCATATTGAAAAAATGCCGTCCAGCAACTGACACTACAGCCAGTAGCATGAGGCTAAATATAGCCAAGCCACTCACTAGCGCCAAGGTTGATTCTAGTTGATATAATTTTTTATCTATCCGGCTTAAGAATGATCCATCTTCATGCACTTGACCTAAACCTGCCATATAACCTCCATACCTACATCCACCCTTAACATAGACAGATGTAGGCTATTGATGAGATCAAACTACTTCGAGATCAAACCTGTAACAAGATCATACAACTCTTGAGCTGGCAGTCCTTTGGCATTATTGTCTGCAATCCAAGCTGCTGCTGCTGGGCCTGCAACTTTAGCTCTAAAGGCATCTAGCTCACTATCAGTATAAGAGATTGATTCAATTCCCTTAGCTTCCAATGTAGGGCCCCAAGCGTCCATAGTTTTGCCATTATAGGTTGCAATATAGTGATCCAAAGCTTCATCTACAGAACCTAGTAAAGCATTACGATGATCACTAGATAAGTCTTGTAACGCATCTGTATTCACTACGACAGGGCAATTCACAGTGCCTGGGTTTAGGTTAGTAGTCCACCACTTACCTGCTTCAACCGTACCAAATGACATATGCGCATGTGGAGCAAATGCCACGGCCTTAACTACACCACTATCTAGTGCTTGGCGCACTTCAGATGCCGACATAGAAGTAGGTACCGCTCCCACTGCTGCCATAGCTTTACCTATACCTCCAGTAGCTCGCACACTTAAACCTTCATAATCGCTCAAGGTTTTAGGCGCATCACCTACACCCACAATATTATATTGAGGTAACGGAGACGGCATTAGCAAGGTTGCGTTCCAACGAGCCAAATCTTTTATTACTGCAGGGTGCTGGTATAAAGCTTGAGAAATAGAGCGTTCTTGCTCAAGGGAACTCACTCCTAGAAATGGTAGTTCAAGCACAGTGATTGATGGGTTTTTATCACGATGATAGCCGGCGCAAAATTGTGCCATTTGGAATGCGCCAATAGAGATGCCATCTAAGTTTTCTTTGTTCTTAGAAAGTCCACCATAAGAAATGTTGAGGGTGAATTCACCATTAGTTTTTGCACTTACAAGCTCAGCTATTTTCTCTACGTGTTCGGTAAATGCTCGTTGCTTACCCCATAAAGACACATCCCACTGCTGCGCTAACACTTCACCTGAAACAGCTAGTGCAACCGCTGCACACATCCCTGTTTTGATCATTTTATTAAACATAACACTTCCTATTTATTTTATTTGTACTGTCAGTGTAGATTAAACACAGGGGGTTTGACTAGGAAGAAGGTCGCTAATAATGGCAAATATTTGACATGACACTTTAAGCAAGGACAGGGTAAAGTGCGTTAAGTTGCTCGCTGAGCTCTAACCCAGAGCCAACCAACCCGCTACACCAATCATTAACGTGCCTGCAATACGGTTCATCAGGCGCACATTGCCGCTTTTTTGCAATGCTTTACTTAGGCTTTTGCCGCCCAGAGCATATACCATTAAAGACATGGCCTCCAATGTTAAAATCACCGTCAGCAAAATCACCATCTGGCTTACTAAAGGCCGCGCTGGATCTATAAATGGCGGTAACAACGCAATAAAAAAAGCCCAGCCTTTAGGGTTGGCCACTGCCGTAATAAAGCCCTGAGTAGCTAACTGGAGGCGGCCTGTATTGTTAGGGGCGCCATTAAGGTCTATAGCCATTTTGCCACGAGAGCGCCATAGCTGGATGCCAAGATATAGCAGATAACCCCCACCTGCCAGTTTAAGTATGACAAACAATTGTGGGTATTGCACAATAAGTGCCGCCACACCAATCACTACTGACACAGCCACTAAGCCTACACCAAAAAGCTCTCCTAGCATCATCCACATAGTGCGGCGTATGCCTACAGTCATACCTAGGGTAAGAGCTAGGGTCATGCACATTCCTGGCGTCACAGAAACAAAGAAAAAGGTAGGGATTAACGCAAACAATAAAGCGGTACTCATTAATTGTGTCCAGTGATTTTATACTTAGCAAGGATAGTGCACGGCGTTCTAATCTGTGTCAATCAATGGGCACCATCTAAGACATTTTCAGGCAAATCAGTTACCATCAGCCCATACATTAGTGCGGTCATTATTCTAAAGCACTATCCAAGTTAAGGTTTATTTATGTTTCAAACGCGCACATTTCTTAAAACACTATTTGACGAAGTAGTCACAGTATCTGTGCCGTTGTTCAAGCTTATGATACCCATCATTTTACTGGTGAAAGTGCTTGAAGAAATAGGTGCAATAACCCTTTTAGGCCAATGGCTAGGCCCTCTCATGGCGCTGGTTGGCTTGCCCGAAGAAATGGGCTTAGTGTGGGCTGCCACTATTGCCACCAATATCTATGGCGGCATGATTGTGCTTTATTCAGTCGCTGCTGATAATACTTTAACCGTGGCCCAAATGACTGTATTAGGCGGCCTTTTATTGATGGCTCATGGTCTGCCTATTGAGACCCGTATTGCGCAGTTAGCTGGCATGAGAATGCGTGTGGCTATTATTACACGTATGTTTGGAGCCTTTGCTTTTGCTTGGTTATTGCATATGTTTTATGATCAAACCCAAACATTACAAGAGCCTGCGCAAATGATGTGGCAGCCCCAACCCATCCCTGACGGCTTGCTCTATTGGTTTCTAGCCCAAGCAAAAGCTTTGGTGATGATTCAAATCGTTATTATAATATTGCTTACTTTTTTAAAAATAATGCGCATGCTGGGAGTAGAAAAAGTCATCCAATGGATGCTGCGCCCACTACTTAAACTAGTAGGCATTGGTAAAGAAGCCACTACTATTACTCTAGTTGGTATCACCTTAGGCATCGCTTTTGGCGGTGGGTTATTAATTAAAGAAGCACATGCTGGTCATGTGTCTAAAAAGGACGTATTTACTTCGTTAATACTCCTTGGCTTTTGCCATAGTTTAATTGAAGACACCCTGCTGGTGATATTATTAGGCGCCCACCTTTCTGGGGTACTTTGGTTTCGCTTAGTATTTGCATTTATGTTTACCAGCGCTATGAGCTACTGGCTGACTAAGGTGGGCCCTGAGTTCCAGCAAAAGCACTTGATGAGACCATAGAAAATAAGGCCATGCTAAAAATTTCTAACCGTATTATTATTCCTGATCACGAGATTGAGCAACAGTTTATCCGCTCACAAGGTGCAGGAGGCCAACATGTGAATAAAACCTCTACGGCTGTGCATTTGTTTTTTGATATTCGCGCCTCCACTTCTTTGCCTGCCTACGTAAAACACAAATTGCTCAATACCTCAGACCACCGTATCAGTGCGTCAGGTAAGATTATTATTAAATCACAAGGCAGTCGCAGCCAAGATGCTAATCGTCAAACCGCTCTAGAGCAATTGACCCTAGTAATCCAAGCTGCCATGGTGCAAGAGAAAAGACGCATCGCCACAAAACCCACTAAAGGCTCCAAAACCAGACGCTTGGATGGCAAAACTCAAAAGGGACATACGAAAAAATTACGCTCAAAAGTGCATGGGGTCTGAGACTACTTTATAGTCGCCAGGCACGAAGTCTATAGGCAATTTAATGTGGCCTACTTGGGTACGATGAATATCTAGCACAGGGTTACGAAAATGCCCAAACATGCGCTTTATTTGATGATAGCGACCTTCTTTTAGTATCACTTGCGCTGTGGTTTGGCAGGTCACATGCAGCTGTGCAGGAAGTGTTGTCAAATCTTCAAAGGCAAAATAAATACCTTCGTTGAAACCATCCACTTGGTCTTGGGTAATGGGATGGGCCACTTTGACTGTGTAGTATTTGGCAAGTTTGGTCTGTGGCTGAGTGATTTTTCGAGACCACTGGCCATCATTTGATAATAGCAATAAGCCTGTGCTGTGCAGGTCTAGGCGCCCAGCGATATGTAAGTGGTGATACTTTGGCGGCAAAAGCTCCAACGCTGTCGTGTGTTGGCCATCTACCGTAGCGCTGACAATGCCTGCAGGCTTATAGAGCATCACGTAGATGGGTTCGTGATGCCTTAGAAGTTTGCCTTCCACTTCTATTTTAGAAAATTGCCCAATAACCTGCTCACCGTCAAAGCAAACCACATCATCTAAAATTACTAAACCACGAGCAAGTAAAAGCTGAACTTGGCGCTTTTTATAGCTTAACTCTTGGCTGATAAACTTATCTAATCTAGCCGCATATGAAACCATGAATGCCTACCTAAATTTTTACCTAAGCCTTTACTGCAAGCTACCAAGCGCCACTAATAAGAAAGCTTTTATACGTTATTAGCTTAGTTTTATTTGCTTGTAAGGCACCTTCAAATTTTACATTAAGAGGGGATGGCATTTTTTTAGGCGTTTTAACAAACCAGTCTATTGCCAACTTACCCCGCTGAATATGGGCTTTTTCTGTTACCATCGCTGACATCTTTTCACTTGCCAAGACGTTATTTTCTGAGATAAAAAAGTCGCCTTGGGCTTGTACATCCGTTAATATTTTTTTGGCTTTTGCCATAGGCTTTTGCATCATCCAAGGGTCTATACGGGCCTCTTTTCCAGCCCTTTTAACCAACACAGGAAATAGCGGCGCCATGAAATCTATCAAGTACCCATCAGCTTCAATCCACCAATGGTGTTGGCTATCGCTACTTTTTAACTGTCCAGCCTGGTAGTCTCCAAACGCTAACACCTTCGCCTGTAAACCTAAATGGTAGGCTGCAGATCCCATAACAGGTTGCGCGGCAATACCATAATGACGTTTTAAAATTTGGGCGCCATACACGCTAAATAACATGCTGGCTTCATGGCTATCCACGCTGTCAGCAATAAGTAGAGAGTGGATAGTGGAATAGATACGGCGGTAATCGGCAAGAGTGATGAGCATAGTAGGTATTATTAAATTCTCAAAGGGTAAAAGAAAAGCCGGCAAAGTAAGCAGGAAAATCGCCTACCCTCTCAGCCAGCCTTAATTATAACCGATAGTATTAGTCGTTGCTCCAACCACTGATAGATTTCACTTCTAAGAAATCTTCCAAACCCCAAACGCCTCCCTCTCTGCCATTACCTGATTGCTTATAACCACCAAATGGCGAGCCTAAAGCCCTAAAAGTGCCGTTCATCTCCACCATGCCAGAACGTAAGCGGCGCGCAATGCGGTTTGCCTTGGCACTGTCTTGGGTTTGAACATAATTAGTTAAACCGTATACTGTGTCATTGGCTATGTTGATGGCTTCTTCTTCTGTATCAAATGGGATCATGCACAACACGGGGCCAAATACTTCTTCACGAGCGATATTCATGTCGTTATTGACGTCAGCAAAGATGGTAGGTTTCACGAAGTAACCTGTTTCCAAACCTTCTGGTTTGCCAAGGCCACCCACAACAACACGTGCCCCCTCATCAATGCCTACCTTAATAAGCCCTTGAATTTTGTTATATTGTAGCTCAGATACCACAGGGCCAATATGACGCCCGTGCTCAGATGCCTTACCTACTTGCACTTTTGCAGCAGCAGCGGTGGCTAGTGTAACGGCTTTGTCATAATAACTACGCTCTACCAGCATACGCGTAGGCGCATTACAAGATTGGCCAGTGTTGTTAAAGCAATGGAAAACACCCCGTGACACCGCTTTTTCATCAGCATCACCAAACACTATATTGGCGCCTTTACCACCCAGCTCTAATGCCACACGCTTTACACTGTCTGCTGCATTTTTAGAAATAAGCGCACCTGCTCTAGTAGAGCCTGTGAAAGACACCATATCAACATCTGCATGACTGGTTAATTGTGAGCCTACACCAACACCGTCGCCATTAATCATATTAAAGACGCCTGCGGGAAACCCAGCTTGGTGAATCATATCAGCAAATACCAAGCTTGATAGTGGTGCAATTTCAGAAGGTTTAAGTACCATGGTGCAACCGGCAGCCATAGCAGCAATCACTTTTAGACTCACTTGGTTCATGGGCCAATTCCAAGGAGTGATTAATGCACACACACCAATAGCTTCGTAAATGATGCGATCATTGGGTGCTTGGTCATTTAATACACGCTCAAACTCAAACTTTTCCAGCTCACTAATCAAACCTTCAGTGTGGCTTGAGCCCGATTCTGCTTGAGAGGTTATGGCCATATCAATAGGGGCACCCATTTCGATGCTGATGGCTTGACCCATTTCGTCTACACGCGCTAGGTAAATATTGAGGAAGTTTTTCAACAATCCTAAACGGTATGCTTTTGAAGTTTGACTCCAGCTGTCAAAAGCTACTTTTGCAGCAGCGACAGCAGCATCTGTGTCAGCTTGACCACCTATGGAAATGACAGCACACACTTTTTCAGTGGAAGGGTCTACCACATCCATCTCACTACCAGACAAAGGTGCAACCCATGCCCCGTTAACGTAAAACTTTTTACTATCGATCATAAGGTGATTCTCTAACACATCTAATTAATTGGACTAGGCACCATTACTTGGTGGCTGATAATCTTCTAAGAGCTTGAGTAACTTTGCAGGATTTTCATGCACAAGCAACAGCTCTAAATGTTGTGACTTTACAAAACCAGCTATCACTGCTTGGTCAAAAAAAGCTAATAAGGCATCATAATAGCCATTAATATTGAGTAAGCCAATGGGTTTTTGATGAAATCCCAGTTGCGCCCATGTTAACACTTCTGTGAGTTCTTCCAGTGTGCCAAATCCACCTGGTAAAGCAATGAAGGCATCAGATAAATCAAACATCTTAGCCTTTCTTGCATGCATTGAATCCACTACATGCAATTGCGTCAATCCTTCATGGGACACATTTTTAGCAAAAGCTTTAGGAATTACTCCAACCACCTTTGAGCCCCCAGCTAATACAGCATCTGCAACTTGCCCCATTAGGCCAAAGTGCGCACCACCATAAACCAAACCCATAGACGCTTTACTTATAGAAGCGCCTAACGCTTTTGCAGATTCCATAAAGAAAGGCTCTTTACCTGGATTGGCACCACAAAAAACACATACATTTTGCATCTATATTCGCCTTTTAGGTTTTGAGCGTGAACATCTGTCTTATACGGTCACAGCTGGATTCATATAGGTTAGGACTAACAGGCTGCCGTGACAGAAACTTCAACTAACAAAGCAGGTCTAGCCATTGCCGCTTCTACACACGCCCTTGCTGGCGCGTGGCCTGTAGGTACCCAAGCGTTCCAAACAAGGTTCATAGCGGCAAAATCGTCCATCGATTTTAAGTAGATAGTCGCTGTTAACATGCGCGTAGAATCAGAACCTACACTGGCTAACAACTCGTCTACTTTAGCCAGCATGGTTTGGGTTTGCTGCGTAATATCTTGTTCAGCGTCTGCTGCAACTTGCCCACAAAGATAAGCTACATTGTTGTGCACTACAACTTTACTACTGCGCTCGCTAGTGCCGTGACGTCCTATGTTCATAATTTTGTCCTCAAAAGCTCAATGATAAGACCAAAGCCCATGTTGAAGCAAATCAATTGATCCTATCTTTAAGGCGCTGCCTGGTTTAATGCGTTATAGCGCAGACATCATTAAAAATGATCCCTTATACCCGCTTTTCATCGGTCATTAATGAGTGGGTTGTTATTTAGCTACAATAAAGGGCTGTTATAGTTCATTATATAAATTGAGACTTTTACGTGAAACGGACGCCCAGATAAAATGACCAGCTACAGCTTTTTTAACGTGTTACAACAGCACCCAACCCTGTGGTTAATAGGTGCAGGTTTATTGAGTTTATTGGTGGGTAGCTTTCTCAATGTGATTATTATTAGGCTGCCAAAAGCCATGCACCAAGAATGGCAACATGAATGCCGCTTATTGTTAGAGTCCTCCAAGCAAGATTCACAAATAGAGCAAGATCAGTCACTTCCAAAGCCCGCGTTGGCAGCCATTGCTTGGCCTGGTTCACAATGCCCCCAATGCCTTACACCCTTAAAACCTTGGCATAATATACCTGTTATTTCTTATGTTTTATTGCGCGGAAAATGTGCTTTTTGTAAGGTGCACATTAGCTCTATATACCCACTGGTGGAATTATTAACGGCGACCTTAGGCCTTTTAATAGCATGGACACTGGGGCCAAGCGCCACCACCATCATGGCCCTAATACTGATGTATTGCTTGGTAGTGCTAACGTTTATTGACCTAGAACATAAATTATTACCAGATCAGCTAACACTGCCCTTACTATGGTTGGGTTTAGTAGTTAACGCTCTAGGCGGATACACTAGCTTACAAGATGCGCTTTGGGGCGCTGTGGCAGGCTACCTAGTATTGTGGCTGATTTACTGGGGCTTTAGATTAGCCACAGGGCGTCATGGCATGGGCTATGGCGACTTTAAGCTATTAGCCGCATTAGGTGCTTGGTTAGGCTGGCAAGCGCTCCCCATCATCGTATTAGCCTCATCTGTAACAGGCAT
>DKMQ01000050.1:0-2944 GCA_002470565.1 Oceanospirillaceae bacterium UBA7410
GCCAGCCCTGACAGTGGCTAGTTCTAAATTTCAACACATCTGTAGCGTTGGGATCTAACAACAAAAAATCGGCTTCTTTGCCGACACAAAAACTACCAATTTTATCATCTAGATCAAGGGCTTTAGCGCCGCCTAAAGTAGCTAGGTAGAGGCTTTGTTCTGGGCTAATGTTATGGCCTTTTAATTGCTGCATTTTATAACCATCTGCTAGGGTATGCAGCATGCTAAAGCTAGTGCCACCTCCCACATCAGTACCCATGCCTATTTTGATGCCATAATCTTGCAGCTTTTTCATAGGGAATAGCCCTGAGCCAATAAACAAGTTAGAGGTAGGGCAATGGGCAATGGCGCTGTCTGTTTTTACCAGCCTGTCACACTCTTCATCACATAAGTGAATGCCGTGAGCAAATACGCTACGTTTGCCCAGCAATCCTGCTTGGTCATAGACGTCTAGATAGTTTTTTGCCTTAGGAAAGAGCTCTTTCACCCACTCTATTTCATCTACATTTTCAGATAAATGGGTGTGCATATACACCCCTTCATGTTCGGCTAATAAGCGACCTGCAGCTTTTAGCTGCTCATCTGTTGAGGTAGGCGCAAACCTTGGCGTTATAGCATATTGTAAACGATCTACCCCGTGCCATCGTTGGATAAGCTGCTTGCTTTGGTCGTAACTAGATTGGGCAGTGTCCAGCACATTATCTGGCGCGTTGCGATCCATCATCACTTTACCCGCAATAATGCGCATGTTGTGTGCTTGTGCTTCGCTAAATAGTGCATCTACAGACTCGCTATGCACAGAACAAAATACCAAGGCTGTAGTGGTGCCATTTTGTAATAGTTGGTTAATAAAGACCTTAGACACCGCGGCCGCTTTTTCTGGGTCTTTAAAACTTGCTTCCACTGGAAAGGTATAGGTGGTTAACCAATCTAAAAGCTGTGTGCCATGAGCTGCTATCATTTGTGTTTGCGGATAATGAATATGGCAATCCACAAACCCTGGCACTAAAAGATACTGGCTACAGTCTTCTATTTTAGTGGATTGCTCAGGGGTTAGTTCATGCTCTAAAGACTCATAAGGGCCCATTTTATGCACTAAACCATGTTTTACCCATAGCAACGCATCTGCGTGATACTCCACTGCGTTAGCATCTTTGTCTGGTTCACCTAGGCAGTGTAATAGTGGTCCTCTTAGCAAACGCTCAGACATGATGTAACGCCTCTTTTGTCGATGTATTTGCTATATTAATATTTACTTGGGTAGCTTGCTGGGTAACGCCTTGCGCGTTTTGATATAACTCCATCACTTGGGCTGCTATAGCAATGGCGACTTCCATAGGGTGCTTGCCACTTATTCCAGCTTTGCCCATGGGACAATGCAAATGTTCAATAGTAGTTTGCCCATAGCCTTTTACTGCAAGCCTTTGGGCAAACTTACGCCCTTTAGTCACCGAGCCAATCACGCCTAAGTAGCTGCTATCACCTCTATCAAGTACCGCTTGAGTGAGCGCTAAGTCGACCCCATGATGATGGGTCATTATTAAATAACAGCTGTTTGGCATACAATCTGCCACATGGTCTTGGGGGTGCTCTTCATGCACGCCCTTCACCCCTTCTGGCAATTGTTTAGGCAGCATGTCATAGCGGCTATCTACCCATGTTACTTGCACGGGTAATTGAGCTAACAATGGTACCAAGGCCCTACCTACATGGCCTGCACCAAACACCACTACTGGCATTTTGTTGGCACTAAACACTTCATACATTAAGCTCACCTTGCCACCGCAGCATTGGCCCAAGCTAGCTCCAAGGGGGTAATCAACTAGTTGGGTTGAGCCTTTTGCGGCAGCTTTATTGGCTGGTCTATTAATTAGCACATCAGCTAACATTTCACGGGCGTGGGCCACAGCTTTATACTCTAAGTGCCCACCACCAATCGTATCAAACTGCTGCTTTTTAGTGACTAATATTTTACTGCCCACACCTCTTGGAGATGAGCCTTGCAAAGCCACAATGCTCACCAGCGCATAGCTTTGGTTTTGCTGCTCGCATTGCCATTGGGCTTTAAGCCAAGCTTTCATGATGCGCCTCTTGTAGTTTTTTCAGCCTGTTCTTTGGCCTCTTGCAGTGCCCACAGCACACGCTCTGGTGTGGCTGGCGCATCAAGCTGAGGGTTGGCTTTTTCGCCTCCAAAAGCCCATATAGCATCGCGCAGTGCGCTCCACACCGAAATACCATGCATAAATGGCGGTTCTCCCACGGCTTTAGAATGGTAAATAGTAGCTTCATGGTTTTTGCTATTTTGTAGCAAGGCCACATTAAACTGCTTAGGTGTATCACCTACTGCAGGGATTTTATAGCTAGCACCCGCATTAGTTTGCAGGCGGCCATCTTGGCCCCACACAAGCTCTTCAGTAGTAAGCCAACCCATGCCCTGAATAAAGCCCCCTTCTACTTGGCCCAAATCAATGGCGGGGTTAATGCTTTCACCCACATCATGCAATATATCCACTTGGGACACAGTGTAAGTGCCTGTGTACGTATCTACTTCTACTTCACTTACAGAGGCGCCACAAGAATAATAGAAAAATGGCCTGCCTTTTGCTTGTTCACGATCATAATGAATTTTTGGTGTGCGATAGTAGCCTGTGGCAGACATGGAAATGCGCGCTAAATAGGCTTCTTGTGTGAGCTGTGCAAACGATATTTGATGCTTGGGCCAAGACACATTACCTTGGCTAAATTCTATATCTTGGGCATCCACTTGGTAGGTTTCTACTAGGTAATCTACTAAGCGTTGTTTAATGGTCAATGCTGCGTTGCGCGCGGCTTGGCCATTAAGGTCTGTACCACTTGAAGCCGCTGTAGGTGAGGTGTTTGGCACTTTATCGGTGCGGGTGGACGTCACTTCTATATGGGCCAAGGGCAAGCCTAGCTGCGCAGC
>DKMQ01000050.1:3121-3932 GCA_002470565.1 Oceanospirillaceae bacterium UBA7410
ACTAATTCGTCAATAATTCGAGGCAAATCCACATCCGTTACCGTCTGGTGATAGGGGGTGGTATTACGCTCATCTTCACCATATAAATTGATCTGTCGTATTAACAAAGGGTCTTTGCCAAGGCTGCGTGCAATATCATCCAACATTTGTTCTGCTAGCATCATGCCTTGTGGCCCACCAAAGCCTCTAAATGCTGTATTTGAAACGGTATTTTGAAACCAACGATGGCCCGTAATAGTAGCTGCTGGAATGTAATAGGCATTATCTGTGTGAAACATCGCTCTATCGACGATGGCATCAGATAAGTCTGGGCTACAGCCACATAAACCATTTAGCTGTGCATCTAGTGCCGTAATACGTCCAGTATTATCAAAACCCACTTGGGCTTGGTTTACAAAAGGGTGGCGTTTCCCTGTAAGAGCCATATCATCACTACGAGCTAAACGTAATTTAACCGCCTTTTGATTGCGCACTGCAAGCAACGCAGCAAGGCAGGCCCATTGTGCAGCTTGGGTTTCTTTACCACCAAACCCACCACCCATGCGACGCATATCTACCACTACTTTGTGCATAGGCAGGTTTAACACCTGCGCAACCAGCTTTTGCACTTCACTAGGGTGCTGGCTAGAGCAGTGCACCAATACACCGCCATTGTCTTGTGGAATTGCCAAAGACACTTGTCCTTCAAGGTAAAAGTGCTCTTGCCCGCCTACCTTTTGGTCGATGTTAAGGGTGTTAATAGATTGCTTTAAGGCCTCTTTACTGTCGCCTTTTATAAGGCTGTGACTGGGCCGAACCTGTTTATTGCTTA
>DKMQ01000089.1 GCA_002470565.1 Oceanospirillaceae bacterium UBA7410
AGATCTAGAAAACTTAACCAATCAAACGCTACCTGATCAATTGACTAGCCTAGCTAACAATTTTAATGCACAAGAGCTTGTACAAAGTGACACGCTACAAAATTGGTTTATGTTAGCTCAGATACACAACTTAGATTTATCTAGCAATGCTTTTGCTACCCAGCAGGCATATCATACCTACCAAGCCAAAGAAGTAGGCTTGTACCCTACTGCTAGTATTTCGATGTCACAAAATTACAGCTCTAAAAATGGCGATTCAAGAACTCTATCAATAGGTATTTCTGGCACTTTTTATGATGGCGGACTTAACATCGCTCAAGCTAAAGAAGCCAAAGAAACATGGTATGCAAGCCAGCAACAAGGCCAAGCATTACTCAAAACTAACCAGCAAGATATTAGGCGTTGGTATCAAGCTTTAGATACTAGCCATAAACAAATTCAAGCATTAGCGCAGCTAAACGTGGCTGTACAAGCAGCTTTAGCTGGCAAGAATACAGAATATGAACTGGGTTTAAGAAGCATCAGTGATATTTTGGATGCTGAAAAGCTGGTGTTTTCTGCCCAAAGAAACTTAGCTAATGCGCGGCTTGATTTAGTGTTAAATCAATTGCGTTTGAAAAAATCCAGTGGTTTGTTAAATACCAGCGATCTAGCTCAGCTAGACCAGTGGTTTAACTAATCTGTAGATGAGTTCAGCCACCCTTATGGGTAGCTGAACTGTGGAGTGTTCTAGTTGTCTTGGTCTATACGACTAGCTACAGCACTTTGCTGGTGCTTATATTTAGCATCTACACGCTTGTTATAAGGCCTTAGAGCCGGACTAGACAATGTTTCAAAGTTTATTGCCCCAATCGTCATGTTAGGTTTTAAGGCCAGTGGCAATTTACCACTGTTAAAGCACTCAAGCACAATAGCGCCACTCCAACCTGGGTCTATTCGATGCGCCGTCACGTGCACCATAAGCCCTAACCTAGCGAGTGAAGAGCGTCCATCTAACCAACCCACATGGTCATCAGGAATAGTGATCGACTCCAATGTTACAGCCAGTGCTAATTCGCCTGGGTGTAAAAAGAAGCTTTCTCCTTCTGCAACAACAATCTCGTCACTCATTATGGCTTCAAGGGTGCTATTAATCTCTTCACGGCTGGCACTTACATCTACAAAAGCACGTGCGTGATCTTTGAATACACGAAAGCTGTTGCCCAATCTAAGGTCTACACTTACTCCTGTAATCACTGCATCTTCAGGCCGTGGCTCAATACCAATTTTGCCGCTATTGAGCGCTGCTATAATATCTTTATCACTTAAACGCATAGTGGTTAATCTTCATCTACACTAATATTAGGCATGGATTGGCTAGTACCATCCAGTTGTGCCACAAGCGCATGGGCTAACTGCACATAGGTATTTGCCGCTGCTGACTGAGGCTCTGCAACCACGGTTGGCGTGCCACTATCAACGCGCACTCTAATAGCCATACTAAGTGGTAAGCTGGCAAGTAATTGTGTGCCATATTGTTTAGCTAATGAAGCACCACCGCCAGCACCAAAAATAGCTTCTTCATGGTTACATTGGCTACATACATGGGTGCTCATGTTTTCTACAACACCTAATACTGGCACATTCACTTTGTTAAACATTTCAATGCCTTTGCGTGCATCTAATAACGCTAAATCTTGTGGCGTAGTCACAATTAAAGCACCTGAAACTTGTGCTTTTTGGCATAGTGTTAACTGAATGTCACCAGTGCCAGGAGGCATATCAACAAATAGGTAATCTAATTCACCCCAATGCGTTTGTAGTAACATTTGTTGTAATGCCCCTGCAGCCATAGGTCCACGCCAAACCATCGGCGAGTTGGCATCTACTAAAAAGGCCATAGACATGACACTTACACCATGGGCTTGAATAGGTACAAACCATTTTTCTGCCATAGTTTCTGGATGGGTACCTTCGCTAACACCAAGCATTAAACCTTGGCTTGGGCCGTAAATATCAGCATCTAGCACACCTACTTTATAGCCCGCTTTGGCCATAGCTAATGCCACGTTTACAGTGGTGGTAGATTTACCTACACCACCCTTACCTGATGCTACGGCAACGATGTGCTTGATATTTTGAAGACCTTCTGGTCGTGTATCGCTCATAATGTGTCCTATGAATTACGTTTATGCAGCACCACACCACATTCAGCATGGTGGGTATAAGGAAATTGGTCAAACAAAGCCAAGCGTTTAAGGTCGTGGGTTTGTTTGAGCTCTTGTAAGTTATCTAGCAATGTTTCTGGGTTACAGGAAATATAAATCACTTGATCAAATTGTTGTACTAATCGTAAAGTGTCTGGATCTAAACCAGCCCTTGGTGGATCTACTAAAATAGTACCAAATTCAAAGCTAGTTAAGTCTACATCAGCCAAGCGCCTAAAAGCACGCACTCCAGCTAAGGCTTGCGTCATTTCTTCACTAGAAAGCCGGACAATAGTCACATTATCAACATTATTTTCGGCTAAGTTAAAATGGGCTGAATTAACTGAAGATTTAGCAATTTCTGTAGCCATTACCTTACGAAATTGGGCAGCCAAAGGCACTGTAAAGTTGCCATTACCACAATATAGCTCTAATAAATCGGGTTTGTCTGTGTTGCCAAAACGCTCAATACTCTGACAAGCCCAAGTGATCATTTTTTCATTGACGCACGCATTAGGCTGAGTAAATGCATTTTCGACTTGTTGATAATGATACTGGCGACCCTTTATATTAAGGGTTTCCATAATGTAGCCCATACCCAACACATGTTTTTGTTTGCGCGCACGGCCAATAATATTAATGCCAAGCTCAATACGTAAAGCATCTGCCAAAGCCAGCCAATCATCTCCAAGCTGTTTATGGTAGAGCATACTAACCAAAATTTCACCGCGCTGACTGCTTAAAAAGTCTATTTGAAACAGTTTATGGCTTAATACCAACGAAGACTTTATACCTTCAAGCAAAGGCATCATGAGGTCATTAATACGCTCACTAGCTTGTGGAAAGGACTCTATACGAATAGGTTGGTAC
>DKMQ01000038.1:0-175 GCA_002470565.1 Oceanospirillaceae bacterium UBA7410
GTCTGCTACTAGGTACTACTAGTTTATGCGCTGTGGCTGCAGGTGGACCGGTGGGAATCACGGGTGACATAATGTCTGTTGACGTGACCCATAATGGTCAAGCTATGCAAATTATGCGTAACCAAGACAACAGCAATACGGTGATAGACGCGTTTGCAAAAACCTCACGCCCTTG
>DKMQ01000038.1:263-1415 GCA_002470565.1 Oceanospirillaceae bacterium UBA7410
GTCGACTCACGAACTCCAGATTGGGTTAAACGTGGCACGATCCCTGGTGCTGTCAACGTACCATTTACAAAGTTAACAACTTCTAAAGGTGCGACTACTGAAATTATTATGCAGGTGATGATGGACCAGTTTGGCGTTAAATTGGTTGGTGATGCCGACGAATTTACTGTTGATGAAGCCATCGTGGCAGGCAACGTAAATGAAGTGTTTGATTATTCTGACGCGAAAACCTTAGCATTGTTTTGCAATGGTATGTGGTGTGGCCAGTCTCCAGCATCTATGGCAACCTTATTGAAATTTGGTTATCCAGCTGAAAAAATCAAGTGGTTCCGCGGTGGTATGCAGACGTGGGAAATCTTAGGTTTTAACACTGTTAAGCCATAATAGACTAACTTATAGCAATAAAAACGGGTCGACTGGCCCTTTTTTATTGTGTTAAATTTGTTAGTCATCGCTAGTGAATTAGAGGAATATGTATGAACAGATTAAAAGTAATAGCGCGTGCTGGGGCGTTCAGTTTTTGCACATCATTAGTGCTGCTATCACTATCGTCTCAAGTGCATGCCATAACCGACTTAGAACAGGCTTTACAAGCCCAAAGTGACGGTAATTTGGAGGCTGCTGCAAAGCACTTTCAAACGGCGGCTCAAACTGGCAATAGTGAAGCTCAATATCAGTTAGGTATGCTATACGTTCAAGGCACTGGCGTTGAAGAAAATCTTGAAAACGCAAAAATTTTAGTACAACAAGCTGCTAGTCAAGGCCATGTACTCGCAACTGAATGGCTGAGCGAGCATGTTGTCTCAGCAGCACCTAGCGTGGAAGAGGAAGATCCAGAAGACGATTGCTAGCAGTCTAGCTAAACAGGTTCATTTTTATTTATAAGATCTGCGACTGTTTTTCTTGTGCCACAAAGTGGAACACATCGCTTGAAATTAACGTGTTGTTTGTGATTCGATCAACCCTTGATTAATCACTTGCTTGATAAGTGTGAATTCTTCTAAAGCCTTATAAATCAGGGTGTAAGAAACTGTAGTCGTTTTTTTGAGCAGCCACAGCGATGGATTCGTGTGCCGAGGTGTGGCTGGTAGGGTGTCACCATTTCTTTGTAATATATACCAATCAACCAGTGCGCTAATTAAGCAGTAGATT
>DKMQ01000038.1:1483-3008 GCA_002470565.1 Oceanospirillaceae bacterium UBA7410
ATTATTTTTGGAATATTGTTCAATGAGTGTTATATTCTTTTTCCTGAAAGACAGATTAGGTAAAACATGTTTTCATTATTTAAAGAGTAAGCTTAGAAAATGGCACAACCTATTTATATTGTAAGAGGCTTCAGCAACACAGAAGCAGGGCGCATTAGCCTCATTCCGGCAGTGGCTGGGCTGTGGCTTGGTATTTACTGGCTTTATAAATATTTTAATTATTGGCCTAGCATTTCTGAGCCCTACAATTTTATAACCGAATCTTATTATTACTTAATCGTTATTCCAATCGACTTTTGTATCGTTGTGTGGGCACATATTGTGCAATATGAGCTAACTATTTACCCTAATGTTAATTTAATAACCTCAATATTAGGCATTATCACCTGTGCTTTGTTGATCAATAAAGCTTTAAAGTTTTCTTTTTTTTTATTAACTCAGCTTGGAGTGAGGTTTAGCCATATTGCATTAGTTTTTTTTGGGCCTGCTTTTTTTGGAATATTTTGGTATCTAGGTGGGTTTGTTTTAGCTTGGTTATTTGCCACACATTAACTTAATAAAGCGTTAACTTGATTCATATTCACAGTGTCTTCATTATTAATCACCAACTATTCAGCTTTGGTTCACAGAAGGTTCACTCTTTTGGGGTTAAATAACTTCAACTTTTTAAGTAACTCAAATTTCTTGGGATACATAAAGCTTTGAGATATTTAATATGAACACTAAAAACCAACTCGCCCTAGCCATAACCCTAGCCATGGCTGCTATTTCTGCATCAGCTTCAAGTCCAGCAGGCAATAGCCAATATTGGACAACTACCAACGGCACAGTAATCGTGTCTGCTAATGGCAACCCTGTAAGAACCATTCACTATAAAGACAACACATTAACCACACTTAAAACCCAAAGCAGGCCCCAGCCTAAAGTATTTTCATCAGTTTTTGCAGACCTACAAAAAACAGTGGCCAAAGCTCTTAACTTAGATGCCCAGCAGGTGCTAGCAAGCCCTAAGCCAGTAAGCATCAAAGAACCCATAATAGTGCTTACAAAAGCCCCAGCTAAGATGGCTGCGCCAACACCAGCACCAGCACCAACACCACCAAAGCCTGCAGCCCCAAACCCAGCTGTTGTTGAAAAAGTGGTTGATAAGGTGGTGCAGATAGCCAAGCCTGTAGCTATTCCAAAGATTAATTACCGCTACCATAACTATAAAACAACCGTGTTATTTGACACAGCCAGCGCAGACCTCACAACAGATGCCACAAGCAACCTAAAGCAAGTGGCCATGGCCACCAAAAAAGCTGACAAAGTGCTGTCTGTTAGGCTGTTGGGCCATGCGGACACACGAGGTGATGCCGCTTATAACATGAGCTTATCCAAAGAGCGCATAAGCTCGGTGACCCGCTACTTTGATCTTTTAAATATAAAAGTAACCTCTATGCTTGCCCAAGGTGAAACCTCACCAGTAACAGGCAAAAACGGAGAAGACCTTACCTTAAGCCGCAGGGTGCAGGTGTTTATTACT
>DKMQ01000085.1:0-6623 GCA_002470565.1 Oceanospirillaceae bacterium UBA7410
CAAACTAAAACGCAAAAATGTGCAGATGATTATTGCCAATGACGTATCTGATACCCGTATTGGCTTTAACAGCGATGATAATCAAGTCTCTTTAGTCACTGCCAATGGGGTGGAAAGCTTACCCCTATTGTCTAAGCATAATCTGGCGCGCCAACTTATCTTGGCTATTTCCAAACTTTCAAAATAAGGCATCAATCAAATGACTCAACGCCCACAATTAGCAGTAAAAATACTAGATCCACGAGTAGGCCAAGAAATTCCTTTACCTACTTATGCCACTGAAGGTTCTGCAGGAATGGATCTTCGCGCCTGTATCGATCATGCTATTACACTAAATCCAGGCCAAACCGAGTTAATCCCTACGGGCATGGCGATACACGTAAAAGATCCCAATCTTTGTGCCATGTTATTACCCCGCTCAGGTCTTGGTCATAAGCATGGCGTTGTGCTTGGAAATCTAGTGGGCCTGATTGATTCTGATTACCAAGGTCAACTGATGGTGTCTTGCTGGAACCGCGGAGATACGCCTTTTATTATTGAGCCTTCAGAGCGCATCGCCCAAATGGTGCTTGTGCCAGTGGTACAAGCACAGCTGACTATTGTGGATGATTTTGACGCTAGCCTTCGCGGCGAAGGCGGCTTTGGACACTCTGGTCGTCAATAACATTTTTTTAATTACTAATTACATACCCGCTAAACCTAATAGGACATTATCAGCATGGATCGCTTACGCTTTGCACCACCACAGCCTCTAACAAGCAGTATTTTTAGGGCCTACGATATTCGCGGCATCGTCGACGAGCAGCTCAGTGAGTCCATGCTTTACCACATTGGTTTAGCCGTAGGCACACAAGTGATTCGTAACGGAGAAAATAGCATTGCCGTTGGGGCAGATGGAAGATTATCTAGCCCAAGACTTGGCCGTGCACTTATGAAAGGCTTATCTGATACTGGCTGTAAAGTGTTTAACTTAGGCGCGGTGCCTACCCCAGTGTTATATTTTGGTGTTAAAACCTTAGGCACTGAATCTGGCATTATGCTTACAGGTAGTCATAACCCTTCTAATTATAATGGCTGTAAAATTGTGATTGGTGGAGAAACCTTAGCTAACGAAAGCATTACCGCGTTGCACGATCTTATCCAACATCAAGATTACCAGCGCGGCACCGGTAGTATTGAAGACCACTTTATCGATCAAGCCTATCAAGATAAAATCAGCCAAGACATCTCTTTAAGTAGGCCTTTAAAGGTGGTGTTAGATGCAGGTAACGGTATTGCAGGCGATATAGCACCTAAGCTATTTAAACAACTAGGTTGTGAAGTAATTGAGTTATATTGCGAAGTGGACGGCAACTTCCCCAATCATCATCCAGATCCAGGCAAGCCTGAAAATTTGGTGGATTTAAAGGCCGCCGTTGCTAAGCACAAGGCAGATATAGGCCTAGCCTTTGATGGTGATGGCGACCGTGTTGGCGTGGTAACTGACACTGGAAAAATGATTTACCCAGACAAGCTTCTAATGCTGTTTGCGCAAGATGTGATAAGCCGCAACCCTAACGCAGAAATTATTTACGATGTAAAATGTACTCGCCTACTAGAGCCATTTATTAAAAATATAGGCGGCGTGCCTACTATGTGGAAAACTGGACATTCGCTTATTAAGAGCAAAATGATTTCAACTGGCGCCTTACTTGCTGGTGAAATGAGTGGGCATATTTTCTTTAAAGAAAGGTGGTACGGCTTTGACGATGGTATATATAGCGCAGTGCGCTTGTGTGAAATCTTGGCTAACAGTACTGAATCTGCAAGTGAACTATTTAAGCGCTTTCCAGAAGATGTAAGCACTCCAGAAATCAACATCAATGTGACAGAAGATGAAAAGTTTGAGCTGGTAAGGCAATTGCAAAAAGCGCAGTTCGCCACTGGCAAAGTGTCTACCATCGATGGCATTCGGGTAGACTATCCAGACGGCTGGGGTTTAGTAAGAGCCTCTAACACCACCCCCGTTTTAGTGTTACGCTTTGAGGGCCAAAACCAAGCTGTATTACAACGTATTCAAGATGAATTTCAACGTCATTTATATGCTGTTGATGCCAAACTTACCGTACCGGACTACCAATCACTATGACACTAGATCGCAAAGCTGCTATCAATGTAGCACAAGTATTAAGTGAAGCCTTACCTTATATCCAGCGCTTCACTGGCAAAACTATCGTGGTTAAATTTGGCGGCAACGCCATGATAGACGAAGACCTTAAAAACAGTTTCGCGCGCGACATTGTGATGATGAAATTAGTAGGTATGAACCCAGTTGTAGTGCATGGCGGTGGCCCCCAAATTGGCGAACTGTTGGATAAGCTTAATATTGATTCTCACTTTGTAAATGGCATGCGTGTCACAGACACCGCCACAATGAATGTAGTGGAAATGGTACTTGGTGGCTCTGTTAATAAGGACATCGTTAATCTAATCAACCAAAACGGCGGCAAAGCCATTGGTTTAACAGGCAAAGATGGCAAGCTTATTCAGGCCAAACAGTTAAAAGTGACGCACCAAAGCCCTGAGATGCTGGCCCCTGAGATTATTGATATTGGCCATGTGGGCGAAGTAAGCGCTATTAATACTGACGTACTGGACATGCTACGTAATAGTGATTTTATTCCAGTGATTGCACCCATCGGCGTGGATAGTAAAGGTAATTCGTATAATATCAATGCTGACTTAGTCGCTGGTAAAGTGGCAGAGGTACTTAAAGCCGAAAAGCTTATGCTGCTAACAAACACTGCAGGTTTGCTCGATAAAAAAGGTAATTTATTAACGGGATTATCTACCGCTCAAGTAGATGATTTGATTGCTGATGGCACTATATATGGTGGCATGTTGCCTAAAATTGCATGTGCGCTAGATGCTGTGAAAGGCGGAGTAAAGCGTGCTCATATTATTGATGGCAGGGTAAATCATGCTACCCTGTTAGAAATCTTTACTGATCAAGGTGTGGGCACTCTCATTACTGACACCGACCACAATACTAAAACTCTATAACGAAGCCATAACCACACTATGACAGAAGCTAAAGTATCTCGTAAACAACAAATCTTACAGGCCCTAATGGAAATGTTGGAAGACCCCAATATTCGCATCACTACAGCGGCCCTGGCAAAACGTGTAGGAGTTTCTGAGGCTGCTTTATACAGGCACTTTGCAAGTAAAGCGCAAATGTACGACGCACTCATTGAATTTGTCGAAGAGACTATATTTAGCCGGGCAAAAAAGATTCAGCAACAAGAACTAAGCGCACTAACTCAATGTCAGCAAATTCTTACCCTGCTGCTTACCTTTGTAGAGCGTAACGCAGGCATCAGCCGTATTTTAACTGGTGAGGCTCTTGTAGGAGAGAATGAACGCTTAGGTAATCGGGTGAATCAGCTGTTTGAAAAGCTAGAAACGCAGCTTAAGCAGATCTTAAGAGAAGCAGAAATGCGCGAAGGCTTGCGCACTCAAGACACGCCCACTAGCAGCGCTAATTTATTACTTGCCATAGCAGAAGGTAGGATCAGACAATACAGTCGCACTAACTTTCGCCATAAGCCCACAGCAACTTGGTCTGACCAGTGGGCGCTTATTAGCCAAAGTCTTATGCGCTAAACATTAAAGACTATACGCCAAAGTCTTGTCGATACTGCAACATTGCAGCAACTTGTTGTTGCTTGTTGCCACTTTCTTGTAAATACTCCAACACGTCAGTGAAGCTAATAATACTCACTACCTTCATGGAGTAATCGCGTTCTACTTCCTGTATAGCTGACAAATGACCTTGGCCTTTTTCCATGCGGTCAATGGCGATAAAGGTTGCTACAGGTGTCGCGTCATGGGCTTGAATGATAGCCATTACTTCTCTAATTGCTGTGCCAGCAGTAATCACATCATCAACAATAGCTACGCGACCTTTAAGCGGTGCGCCTACTATAGAACCACCTTCGCCATGGGTTTTAGCTTCTTTACGGTTAAACGCATAGGGCATGTCAATTGCGTGCTTCTCACTTAATGCCACCGCCATTGTTGTAGCAAGCGGTATACCTTTGTATGCAGGCCCTAAAATCACATCACATTCAATGCCAGAGTCTACAAGCGCTTGAGCGAAGTAGTGCCCCAACCTAGCAAGAGCAGAGCCTGTGTTAAACAAGCCAAAGTTAAAATAATAAGGACTTAGACGACCAGATTTCAAAGTGAACTCACCAAAACGTAATACATCACGCTCTATTGCAAACTCTATAAATTCTCTTTGGTAGTCTTTCATAATCTTCTCTAAGTTTTGTACGGCTGTTTTTAACTGACCATATTATACACTAGAGCCCTATCTCTGGGAGGGCCTTAATAAGAGTAAATATAAGTAAATCGCCATAGGTTTAAGACCACCTCTTGTGGGTCAAAAGGGAAGATCGTGGTACAATTTAAAGTGAATAATAAAATTAACTCTATTAATGCGAAAGAGCTAGCGCTTTACTGCGCCGTCTACGCGAGTAATCAAACCAAAACATGCGTATTATTACTTTAAATGTTCAAGGCTTGCGCCAAGCAGCAGAACGTGGATTTTTTGATTGGATGGTAACCCAAGACGCTGATGTAGTGTGCCTGCAAGATATCCGCGAGAAAGATTACCAGCTTGATGATCTGATGTTTCATCCAAATGGCTGGCATGCCTATTTTTTTGACGCCTTTGAAGATGGCTATAGTGGCACCGCTATTTATAGTCGCCACCAGCCAAAAGCCATTATGACAGGCCTAGGTTTTCCTGGTTGTGACTTTGAGGGACGCTTTATTCAAGCGGACTTCGAAAAGGTTAGTATTGCTTCCATATCAGTGCCTTCTGGCTTAGGGGACGAGGATAAGCAAGATATTAAAGATGACTTCATGGAGCAATTTAGCAACCATCTACGTAAAACTTTGCGCAAACGTAGAGATTTTATTTTTTGTGGCACTATAAATACAGCCCACAAGCCTGAAGATTTATCTGGCTGGTATGTTAATCAAAAGAATTCTGGTTTTTTGCCGGCAGAGCGTGACGTGTTGGATGAAATGTTTTTCCAAATGGATTTTTGTGACGCCTTTCGCCAAGTTAACCAAAACGAACGTCAGTTTACTTGGTGGCCAGACTACAACCGCGCATTTAAGCTAAACGAAGGTGCTCGATTAGATTATCAAATCACCACTCCTAACTTACGACGTAACGTGCTTAATGCGGGCATTTATCGTGAGCAGCGCTTCTCTAGCCACGCTCCATTGATTATCGATTATAACTGCGACCTGTAAGCTCAAGCTACGCTGCTTGGGCTTACAGTAATCTCATTACTAGACCAAAGCAGCCGTTTGCAAAGCAGTAAGCTCAATAATACCCTTACGCGCTAACGCTAACATCGCTGTCATTTCCTCTTCAGAATAAGGAGCTCCTTCTGCGGTGCCTTGCACTTCAATAAAACCTCCATCTGCTGTCATCACTACGTTCATGTCAGTTTCAGCCTTAGAGTCTTCATCATAGTCCAAATCAAGAACTGGCTCACCCTTATAGATACCTACAGAAATAGCAGCAATCTGGCGTTTTAGAGGATTGCCTCTCATGGCACCATTTTTATCTTTCTTTAATACATTAATTGCATCTACCATCGCGATGTAAGCACCCGTAATAGAAGCTGTTCGAGTGCCACCATCAGCCTGTAATACGTCACAGTCTAAAGTGATGGTGTTTTCGCCTAATTTTTCCAAGTTTAATGAAGCACGCAAAGAGCGACCGATTAAACGCTGAATTTCTAATGTGCGCCCACCTTGCTTACCACGCGACGCCTCACGTCCGTTACGAGTATGAGTGGCACGCGGCAACATACCATATTCAGCCGTAACCCAACCACTGCCAGACCCACGTATAAAACGTGGCACGCCGCGCTCAACTGTAGCGGTACACAAAACACGTGTATCGCCAAATTCAATCAACACCGAGCCTTCAGCATGCTTGGTAAAGCCACGGGTGATTTTAATGTCGCGTAATTGATCAGTGGCTCGGCCACTAGGGCGAGTAAATGGGAGTTTGAGGCCTTTAAGCTGATCGGTAATGGTGGATGTCATGGCTAACCTTAATTTATTG
Source organism: Oceanospirillaceae bacterium UBA7410 (assembly GCA_002470565.1). Taxonomy (GTDB): domain Bacteria; phylum Pseudomonadota; class Gammaproteobacteria; order Pseudomonadales; family Balneatricaceae; genus Njordibacter. The sequence continues at coordinate 6,137 of DKMQ01000085.1, forward strand.
ATGATAAGCCACTATCTTAATCCAGTTGAGATGAGATGACACCTCTGGTGAGTATATTAAGCAAGGTAAAGCTGACATTCACTCTAAGCGCGCATATAATTGTGCCTTGTTTTACTGTGTTCAATACAACGGGTCTTCTATGTCCAACGCTTCTGGCGCACTTTATATTCTTTCAGCCCCTTCAGGTGCGGGTAAAACCACATTGGTAAAAGCCCTATTGGCACAAGACAATCATGTGTGCGTGTCTGTGTCTCATACCACAAGATCTATGCGCAATGGCGAGGAAGATGGCATTGATTACAACTTTGTTACTCAAGAAATCTTTACACATTTGGTAGATCAACAACAGATGCTTGAACATGCTACGGTGTTTGAAAACAGCTACGGTACCTCTAGGCAATGGGTTGAATCTAGCCTTGCACAAGGTAAGGATGTAATTTTAGAAATCGACTGGCAAGGCCGCGATCAAGTACTGGCTATTTTCCCA
>DKMQ01000085.1:6698-8006 GCA_002470565.1 Oceanospirillaceae bacterium UBA7410
ACGTATGGCAGAAGCCCATAGCGAAATCAGTCATTACGCGGGAAGTCATTTTTTAGTGATAAACGATGACTTTAATAAGGCTTTGGACGATTTGCAGTGCATTTTTACCTGCAGACGCTTAAAAACGCCCCAACAAGCGCTTAAAAACCACCAATTACTGTCAGAACTCTTGTCAACTGGTGACTAAATTTTGTACACTAGCGCGTCTAAATTACGGCCTGCACTTAAAGCCGATACCGCATTTCTGCATTGATCATAAATAACAGGTAAACCACATGGCTCGCGTAACCGTAGAAGATTGTTTGGAAAACGTTGATAACCGCTTTGAGCTAATCATGGTGTCCACCAAACGTGCTCGTCAGCTTGCAACGGGTGGTAAAGAAGCCCACATTGAATGGGAAAATGACAAGTGCACTGTAGTTGCTTTGCGCGAAATTGCTGAAGGTTACATTAACGCAAGCATTTTGGACGATCACGACGAAATCAACCAACAGTTTACGGAAATTCCAGCAGACCAAGAAGTGCTAGATGAAGTGACACAAACTGTAGCTGAAACCACTGAAGAAACAGTTCAGGGTAGCCCAGAAATTGACGAGTGATTTTAGAGCTAAATATGAGCTACTAAATTGCACTAACTAAAAGAGCCTAAGGGCTCTTTTTTTGTGCGTTTTTGTTAATATTTTCAACAAAAGCGCCACGCTTAGATAATTTTCCGTTACCATGGGGTATGAGTCAAATACGATGCTGAACTATGCCTAACATTGACGCCCTCGCTAAGCGTTTGGACGATTATCTTGATCCTGTTCAGGTGAAAGCTGTTAGGCGAGCCTATTATTATGCAGAGCAGGCCCATGATGGCCAAATGCGCAAAAGTGGTGAAGCTTATGTAACTCACCCTCTGGCAGTTGCCAGTATCCTTGCCAATATGCACATGGATCATGAAAGCTTGATGGCTGCTATGTTGCATGATGTCATTGAGGATACACAGGTAGACAAGCCAGGACTTGAATCTCAATTTGGTGAAACGGTTGCAAACTTAGTAGATGGCGTCAGTAAACTCACTCATTTAGAATTTAAAACCCGCGCTGAAAGCCAAGCTCACAACTTCCAGAAGATGGCCATTGCGATGGCTAAAGATATCCGCGTTATATTAGTTAAGCTGGCTGACCGCCTTCACAACATGCGCACTATTGGTGCAATGCGGCCTGATAGTCGTCGCCGCATTGCCAAAGAAACCACGGATATATATGCTCCTATAGCTGGACGTTTGGGCATGCACGACTTAAAAATAGAGCTAGAAGATTTAGC
>DKMQ01000085.1:8014-11513 GCA_002470565.1 Oceanospirillaceae bacterium UBA7410
GCACGAGGTGAGCGAAAAGCATTGTTGGAGCAAGTGCAGATCGCTTTAATAGACTGTTTAGAACATGAAGAACTGCCAGGTGTAGTAAGTGGTCGCCAAAAGCATCTAGCTGGCATCTATAATAAAATGCATGAGCAAAAAAAATCATTTCGCGAAATCATGGATGTCTTTGCTTTTCGTATCGTCACAGACAAAGTAGACACCTGTTATCGCATTTTGGGTGCAGTGCACCACTTAAATTTATATCGCCCGGTGCCTGGTCGCTTTAAAGACTATATCGCTATCCCTAAGTCTAATGGCTACCAATCTATTCACACCACACTTTATCGTGCTGGATCTGGTGTACATACCCCGATAGAAATACAAATACGCACCGAAGAAATGGATGCAATTGCAAACTATGGTGTAGCAGACCACTGGCTTTACAAAAACACCAATACACGTGCTCAGCGGGCCCATAATCACGCTCAAAAATGGATCCAAGAGCTGGTCGACATGCAAAAACGCTCCGGTAATGCAATGGAATTTATCAATCATGTAAAACATGATTTATTCCCAGACGAAGTGTATGTGTTTTCTCCTAAAGGTGGTGTTTTCTCACTCCCTGCCGGAGCAACACCCGTTGATTTTGCGTACGCCGTACATACTGATGTGGGTAATACCTGCATTGCTTGTCGTATTAATCGTCGCCTAGCTCCATTGAGCCAAAAACTAGCTAGTGGCGATACGGTTGAGATCGTCACCACAGCCAGTGCTAAGCCTAATATGAGCTGGCTAAATTTTGTTGCGACCGCAAAGGCTAATAGCAATATTCGCCACTCCCTAAAGTATCAGGCCACAGATGATGCGGTGCACTTAGGCCGCCGCCTACTTAATCAAGAGTTAGGCAGCAGCGCTTTAACAATCGAGTCCATTGACACCTCTTTATTAAATACCTACATCAGCCAGCATAAGCTGGTTGGTTTAGATGGATTACTAGCTGAAATAGGCGCCGGTAAGCGTTTAGCCTATATTGTTGCTTCATCTTTAACCAGAGACGCATCCGATACTAAAGGCCAAACCAGTGGTATTGGGCCTATGGAAATTCATGGTACCGAAGGCATAATGATCCGTTACTCAAAGTGCTGCCGGCCTATCCCTGGTGACACGATTGTAGGCCACCTCAATGCTGGACATGGTATTGCAGTGCACAGAGGCTTTTGCAAAAACATTCAAGACATTGGCAAAGATAAGGATAAAACCTTAGCCTTAGTGTGGGCAGAAACGGGTGATCGTGATTTTGATGTGTGCCTAGAAATTGAAGTGTCTGCTAGCCGTGGCATCATCGCAAGCCTTGCTACCAGCGCGGCAAAAGACGATGCAAATGTTGAAAAGATTGATGTGAGTGAAAAGGATGCTCGCCTTTCAGTAGTTAACCTAGAAATATCAGTGCTCAATCGTATCCATTTAGCGCAAGTGATTAAATCTATGCGTAAAATTCCAGGCGTTATTCGTCTTAACCGTACCTAAGGCCCCTATCAAGTGGAAGTTAGTCACCTCAAAGGCATTGGCCCTGCACTGGCTGCCAAACTAGCCAAACTAGGGTTACATACGGTCACAGATCTGTTATTCCATTTACCTAACCGTTTTCAAGACAGAACACAGTTGGTGCCACTACACCGGCTAGCCCCCAACACAGCTTGTTTAGTAGATGGCAAGATCACAAGCTGCACCTTACAAAGGGGACGACGGGTAAGTTTACGTGTAACTATTGAGCACCATGGTGCCAAGCTTGGTCTTCGCTTTATGCACTTTCATGCAGCCCAAGCAAAAAGCTTTATTAGTGGCCGAAACGTTCGTTGTTTTGGAGAAATACGCCCTGGGCCTCAAGGCTTAGAAATGGTGCATCCAGAGTATGTGTTGTTTGACTCCCAAGCCCCAGCTTTAGCAGAGCAATTAACTCCCATATATCCTACCACTGAAGGATTAGGCCCAGCTCGCATAGCCAAACTTATTGCCATAGCGTGGGAGCAGCTTGAGCAAGGTAAAGTAGTTTTAGAGGAGCTATTACCCCGCCAATTGGTCACCAAGTATAAACTGCCCAGCCTAGAAGAGAGCTTAAGGCAACTGCATTATCCCCACTTGGCTCAAGACATAGAGCAGCTGCAGCATCAAGTGACACCTGCAAAACTGAGGCTTGTTTTAGAGGAGCTTCTTGCCCAACAACTCACACTAAGCCAAGCCAAACAAAATAGTCAGCAATTACCGGCACCTGTAATGGCGGCTCACAAGAGTTTGGAACAAGCACTCATTAAAGGCCTGCCGTTTCAGCTAACCCTTGCTCAACAACGCGTATGGAAAGAAGTGTTGGCAGACCTTGAAACGCCAGCACCCATGGTGAGGATGGTGCAAGGTGATGTAGGTTCAGGCAAAACTGTGTTGGCAGCCTTAGCGGCTTGTCGTGCCATTGATAATGGCTGCCAAGTAGCAATACTTGCCCCTACTGAGATTCTGGCAGAGCAACATCTGCACAGCTTTAGTCACTGGTTAGACCCCCTAGGTATTAATGTGGTGTGGCTAACGGGCAAACAAAAAGCCCAACCAAGACGGCAGTCGCTTGCAGCCATTGCAAGCGGCGAGGGACAAGTGATTATTGGCACCCATGCATTATTTCAAGAGGCGGTGCATTATCAACACCTAGGTCTTGTGATCATCGATGAACAACATCGATTTGGTGTGGCTCAACGCCACAGCTTAGTGAAAAAAGCACCAGAGGGTTGCGGGGCTCATCAATTGGTGATGACCGCCACACCTATCCCGAGAAGCCTTGCAATGAGTGCTTATGGCGACCTTGATCACTCTATCGTTGATGAACTTCCACCAGGAAGAAAGCCTATTAATAGTGTGTTGCTTAATAATACTAAACGTGAAGAGGTCATAGAGCGCATACGTCTGGCCTGTGAAAGTGGCCAACAGGTGTATTGGATCTGCCCCCTTATAGAGGCCTCAGATGCATTACAGTGTGAAGCAGCGCAAGACACCTGCGCCCTACTCACCCAGCAACTTGAAGGCATCAACGTAGGTTTGGTACATGGACGCCTTACCGGCACCGAAAAAGCCGAGTCCATGGCCCTCTTTAAAGCAGGACATGTACAAGTTTTAGTAGCCACCACTGTAGTGGAGGTGGGCGTTGATGTACCCAATGCTAATCTCATGGTGATTGATAATGCTGAACGTTTGGGGCTGGCACAATTACACCAATTACGCGGTCGCGTTGGTCGTGGGCAAGCACAAAGCCATTGTTTATTTATGTATCAAGCACCTTTATCTGCCATGGGCCGGGAACGATTAGACATTTTGCGCCAATCTAGTGATGGTTTTGTGATTGCAGAAAAAGATCTCCAGTTGCGTGGGCCAGGTGAAGTCCTTGGCACCAGACAAGCGGGCGCTATAGGTTTAAAAATTGCCGATTTACTGCGCGATGCCCACTTATTGCCTGAAGTTCAACAGATTGCGGCAA
>DKMQ01000085.1:11628-14452 GCA_002470565.1 Oceanospirillaceae bacterium UBA7410
TGTAACAACAATAAAAAATTATTTAATTTACCGCATGAAAATGACAAAGCCCTTAGGAGGCTCCTTACTATGAAATTAATCAATAAGGTTTTAACTGGCGTGGCTCTTACAGCCATGACTGCAACTGCTGCCCAAGCTTCTACTCTTGAAGACGTGCGCGCTGCAGATGAACTAAAGTGTGTTGTAACTACTGGCTTGGCTGGTTTTGCTGCACCAAACGCTGCTGGCCGCTGGGAAGGCTTTGACGCCGACTTCTGTCGCGCTGTAGCTGCTGCTGTACTAGGTGACGGCGATAAAGTTAAGTTTGTACCTTCTACAGGTAAGACTCGCTTTACTATGTTGAACTCTGGTGAAGGCGACATTTTGTTCCGCAACACTACTGAAACTTTAAGCCGTGACGTTGACTTGAAGCTAAGCTTCTTGCCAGTTAACTTCTATGATGGCCAGGGCTTCATGGTTCCTGCTTCACTAGGCGTAAGTTCTGCTCTAGAGCTAGATGGTGCTTCTGTATGTATCCAAACTGGTACTACTACTGAATTGAACTTAGCTGACTACTTCCGTACTAACGGCATGTCTTACGAGCCAGTTGCAATCGAAACTAACGAAGAAGGCTTTACTAACTACGTAGCTGGCCGTTGTGACGTTTACACAACTGACGCTTCTGGTCTAGCGTCTACTCGTGCTAAGTTCGAAGATCCAACTCAACACCTTGTGTTGCCAGAAATCATCTCTAAAGAGCCACTAGGTGGTGCTGTACGTCACGGAGACGACCAGTGGGCTGACATTGGTAAGTGGGTTGTTAACGCTTTGATCAACGCTGAAGAAATGGGTATCACTCAAGCTAACGCTATGAACCTTGCTTCAAACGTTGGCAACAACCCTGGTATCAACCGTTTGGTTGGTTCTGAAGGTACTATGGGCGAAATGCTAGGTCTAGGTCCTAAGTGGGCTGCTCAAGCAATCGCAGCGGTAGGTAACTACGGTGAAATCTACGAGCGTAACGTTGGACCAAATACTCCTCTAGAAATTGGACGTGGTCTAAACAACTTGTGGAATAAAGGCGGTGTACTTTACGCTGCTCCAATTCGTTAATTAATACGAATTAGCAAGGTTAAACTGGGGTGCTTCGGCGCCCCAGTTCATATCTGGAACTTAATAATTTGTGATTGCTACATCACTCATTAACAATCAAACGCTAATCTTAGTTGTGCATTAGCTGCTGATATCTACACAACACGGTTCACACTATGAGTACACCTACTACCAACCCTTTGTTACGCGCTTGGTACGACAAAGAGACTCGCTCAGTCATCATTCAGATCATTGCTGCTGCGCTCATCATTTCATTCTTTGCCTACATTATTAATAACGCAGTCACAAACTTAGCTGCAATTGGCAAAGACATTAACTTTGGTTTTCTCTGGCAAAATGCCAGTTATGACATAAACCAATCCTTAATTGAATACAGTTCCACCTCTAGCCACTTTAAAGCTATGATTGTGGGTCTTATTAACACCTTACTCGTTGCAGTTGCTGGCATTTTTCTGGCCACTATCCTTGGATTTCTCCTAGGTATTATGCGTTTATCTAGCAACTGGTTAACACAAAAAATTGCCTACGTTTATATCGAATACATACGTAATGTGCCGGTTTTACTGCATATTTTGTTGCTTTACGGCGTGATTTTAAACGCTTTGCCCCGCCCTAAGTCTTCCTACAACCTCAATGACACCTTCTTTCTTAACAACCGTGGCTTGCAGATGCCAAGCCCTGAGTTTGAAAGTTTATTTTGGGTAGTGGCCGCTTTTCTGGTGGGTGGTTTGGCTTTTTCGTTGTGGTTCAAGCGCTATGCTAAAAAAATCCAAGACGCTACTGGTAAGATTTATCCTGTAGGTATGATTAGCATTGGCGCTATCGTATTATTACCAATGGCTGTTTATTTCCTTATAGGCAGCCCTATCGTTTGGGATGTGCCAGCACTTAAAGGCTTTAACTTTAAGGGTGGTATCGTTCTTCGCCCTGAGTTTATTGCCCTTTGGTTAGCATTGTCTTTATATACTGCAGCCTTTATCGGTGAGATAGTGCGTGCCGGTATTATTGCTATTAGTCACGGGCAAACTGAAGCTGCCCAAGCCCTTGGTTTATCTAATAGCTTTATTTTAAAGCTCGTGGTGATTCCCCAAGCACTGCGGGTAATTATTCCACCCCTAACTAGCCAATACTTGAATCTAGCTAAGAACTCATCTTTAGCCTTAGCCATTGGTTACATGGATGTCGTTGCTACCATAGGAGGCATTTCCCTTAACCAGACAGGTCGTGAGATGGAATGTATGCTCATTGTAATGGCTATTTATTTGGCCATGTCATTGCTCATTTCTTCGGTAATGAACTGGTATAACGACCGCATACAGCTAGTGGAGCGATAAGGAAGATCATGACAATGACTAAACAAACTTACGTACCAGGTACGCACCCAAGCCTGCCACCACCAAAAGGTACCACAGGTATAGCCTACTGGTTGAAGATGAATCTTTTTTCATCGCTATCTAATTCGGTTATAACCCTACTGGCGATTTACCTTCTATACTTAGCCATACCTCCAGCTATCAACTGGCTGTTTCTTGATGCTACGTTTGTTGGCACATCTCGCAAAGACTGTGCCCCTGATGGCGCCTGCTTAGCCTTTATTGGCGAACGCTTTAACCTATTTGTATATGGATTCTATCCTGCAGAGCTGCGCTGGCGTGTAAATCTCACAGCGATCCTTTTGGTTGTTGCTAGTGCTGCGGTACTATGGGATAAGATTCCTGCTCGTAAATATATG
>DKMQ01000018.1 GCA_002470565.1 Oceanospirillaceae bacterium UBA7410
AGAAAGGCTTCGGCTTCAATGCTTTCGGCGATATTATGAGGCATAAGTTCAAGTCTCTTTATTGAGTTTATCCAAGATGGTAGCAGAAAGGCGGGGATAGACAAGCTTCCAACGCCACATGTTTGGAATAATGTGATTATTTTTTTATTAAAAAACACAAATATAGCTAATATACTTAAAAATAGTAAAAATTTTTATTTAAAAAACAATAACTTAATAAAAATAACAGAGACACTATTGTAATTAACTAGGTGTTCATAATAATAGACGAAACGCTTGATGATTAAAACATCTTTATGCTATTGTCAGGTTAGCAAACAAATGGTTATTTAACCTCCAAAATTTACCTCTATGGTTATATATAATAATGTCTAAGCCACTAATTGGCCTTGTGTGTGAAGTGAATCAGGATGGCCTACATCCCTACCATCGGGTGAGTGAAAAATATGCTCGCGCTGTGGTAGATGCAATGGGTGCTGTGCCTGTATTGATTCCAGCCCTAACCAATAAGGATAACCAGCTGGACATGGATATAGATGCTCTTTTGAGCCACCTTGATGGTGTTCTCTTACCTGGGGGCTACAGTAATGTAGAGCCGCATCATTATGGGCAACCAAGTCGCACAGGCACTTTTCACGATAAGGCTAGAGATGCTCTAACATTGGCGTTAATCCCAAAAGCAATAACATGTGGCGTGCCCTTACTTGCCATCTGTAGAGGCTTTCAAGAAATGAACGTCGCCTATGGTGGAAGCTTACACCAGCATGTGCAAGAGGTAGAGGGTTATCATGACCATCGTGAAAATAAAGCCGATGCCATAGAAGTCCAATATGGTCATAGTCATGGGATAACCCTAACAAATAAGGGGTTGCTGCAACAGTTATATGGCAAATCAGAGGCTAGAGTCAATTCACTTCATGGCCAAGGCCTTCTTAAGTTAGGCGATGGCCTTAGGGTTGAGGCGATTTCTGATGATGGTTTAGTTGAGGCTCTTACAGACCCTAATGGAAAAAGTTTTAATTTGGCGGTGCAATGGCATCCAGAATATCAAGTCACTAAAGATGACTTCTATCAATCTATTTTTTCTGCCTTTGCTGTAGCTTGTAACAGCCATATGCAAACTAAAGCAGTGGGTAATCTATGACTAATTTTAATGGCCTTAAAGCTTGGCTTAAAGAGCACAAAATAACAGAAGTAGAATGTGTGGTCAGCGACCTTACCGGCATAGCCCGTGGCAAAATCATGCCTGCTTCTAAGTTTTGTGATGACGCTGGAATTCGTTTGCCAGAAGGGGTATTAGTGTCCACGGTAACAGGGGACTATTTAGATGACTACAGTATGATTGACCCTGCCGAAATTGACGTTTATCTAAGGCCAGACCTTAATGCTGCGCACTTATTGCCGTGGGCAAGTGAACCTACTGCGCAAATCATCCACGATTGTTATGATATTAATGGGGAGCTTGTTGATTTGGCGCCGCGCACCATATTGCGAAAAGTGCTTAAACTATATTTAGACATGGGGCTCACTCCTATTGTCGCTCCAGAAGCTGAGTTTTATCTGACTCAAAGAAGCCTGAATCCAGACTCTCCTTTGCAGCCACCTGTGGGCAGAACAGGCCGCGCAGAAACAGGACGTCAGTCCTACTCAATCGATGCTGTTAATGAATTTGACCCTCTTTTTGAAGACGTGTACGACTATTGTGAAGCTCAAAATCTTGATGTTGAAACCTTGATTCATGAAGAAGGGTTAGGCCAAATGGAGATTAACTTTCGTCACGGTGAAGCGCTATCTTTAGCTGACCAAGTATTCTTATTTAAAAGGACCTTACGAGAAGCAGCTTTGAAGCATGATTTATCTGCCACCTTTATGGCCAAGCCGCTGCAAAACCAAGCGGGTAGCTCTATGCATATTCATCAAAGTGTTTTAAACGCAAAAGGGGACAATATTTTTGTCGGTGAAGATGGCGGGGTTAGTGAAGCACTCAAACACTATATTGGAGGCCTACAAAAATACACCAAAGCTGCCACTGCTTTGTTTGCGCCAAATGTGAATTCATACCGTCGCTTCTTAAAAGACGAATCAGCCCCTGTTAATATGCACTGGGGGTTTGATAACCGCACTGTAGGCTTGCGGGTACCAGAAAAAACAGGGCCCAACCTACGCGTAGAAAATAGAGTAGGAGGGGCTGATGCAAACCCTTATCTAGCTATGGCAGCCACACTAGCATGTGGTTACTTAGGCATGAAAGAAAAATTAGAACCAAGCGCACCTGTAGAGGGCAGCGCCTATGATAAAGGCACACGGGAATTGCCACGCAGTCTAACCGAAGCCTTGATTCAGCTTGATCGCTGTGAACCTTTGCGGGAAATATTTGGCGACCGATTCGTCAAAGCTTATTTGACCGTGAAAGAAAAAGAAAATGATAATTTTATGCAGGTCATTAGTTCTTGGGAACGTGAATACCTGCTATTAAGTGTGTAATAGGAAACTAATAAAATGAACGCAAAACAACATGACACTAAAGCCCTACAAGAATTAGACAAGCAGCATTATATGCATCCGTTTACTGATTCCAAAGCTATGCATGAAAAAGGTACGCGCATTATTACTGGCGCTGATGGTTGTTATATATACGACTCTGATGGCGGTAAAGTGCTGGATGGTATGGCGGGTCTTTGGTGTGTAAATGTAGGCTATGGACGTCATGAATTAGCCGACGTAGCCGCCCAGCAAATGCGAGAGCTACCCTATTACAATTGTTTTTTTGGAACTGCACACCCCCCCGTTATTAAGTTAGCCGCACAGCTAAAAGAGCTAGCACCTGACCATATCAGTCACGTGTTTTTCACAGGCTCTGGATCTGAATCTAACGATACTAACGTACGTATGGTACGTCATTATTGGCAAGCTAAGGGCCAACCCAGTAAACGTATCATTATCTCCCGTGACAATGCCTACCATGGAAGCACTATGGCATCTATGAGCTTAGGGGGCATGAAAGGAATGCATTCCCAAGGTGGTGTTATCGACGGCATAGAGCACATCATGCAGCCACATTGGTACCACGAAGCTTTACCTGGTGAAACTGAAGCCGACTTTGGCCTACGTGCAGCCCAAGCGTTAGAAACCAGAATCATTGAATGTGGTGCACAAAATGTGGCCGCTTTTATTGGTGAGCCGGTACAAGGTGCTGGAGCTGTTATTGTGCCGCCATCAACCTACTGGCCAGAAATTCAGCGTCTATGTAAAAAATACGATATATTATTGATTGCTGACGAAGTGATTACCGGGTTTGGCCGCACAGGAAACTGGTTTGCTTCTGAAACACTGGGTATTGAGGCAGACCTTATGACCATCGCTAAAGGGCTATCTTCAGGCTATATGCCTATTGGCGGTGTACTGATAAGCGAGCGCGTAGCTAAGGTCGTCATTGAGGGAGGAGAGTTTGCTCATGGATATACTTATTCTGGACATCCAGTGGCAGCCGCAGTAGCTTCTGCTAATGTGAAAATTATTGAGAATGAAGGTTTGGTGGAGCAGGTACGAAATGTTACTGGACCCTACTTGCAAAAACGTTTAGCTGAGTTGCTCGACCATCCCTTAGTAGGACAAATACGAGGGATTGGTTTGATGGGCGCCATAGAGCTGGTAAAAGATAAAGAAAGCCATACCAACTATCCTAGTGAAGTAGGTATTGGTAGTATTTGTCGAGATTACGCGTTATCTAATGGCTTGGTTATGCGTGCTGTTGGACAGAGTATGATCATGTGCCCACCACTGATTATCAGTAAGCTAGAAATTGATGAATTGATTGAGATTACTAAAAAGTCTCTTGATCAGACTTTACTCCAAGTAGAGGGGTAGGGATTAAATAAAAGTGGGCCTAGTGCAAGCTAGGCTCATTTGTGTGCCAGCGAAGTAAGCAAATCGCAAATAATAGAAAGTAAGTAGCGACTAAACTAAAACAATAATTGGAGTCTTTATCATGCTAACTAAAAAACTAACCACCTCACTCACGTCTTTGGCGTTGGCGACAAGCCTTTTCTCAGGCTCTGTCTATGCTGAAGAAGTGCTTAACCTCTATAACTGGTCAGACTACATTGCCGAAGACACCATAGCGAACTTTGAAGCCGAAACAGGCATTAAAGTGACTTATGATGTGTTTGATAGTAATGACGTACTTGAGGCTAAGTTGCTATCAGGCAACTCAGGTTATGATCTAGTAGTGCCTAGCTCATCTTTTTTAGGCCGCCAGATTAAGGCGGGCGTCTTTCAACCCTTAGATAAGTCTAAGCTTTCCAATTACTCTAACCTAGATGCAGCTTTAATGGGGCGTTTGTCCAGTGTAGATCCAGATAATGCTCATTCCATTCCATACCTTTGGGGTACCACAGGCATAGGTTATAACCCAGCAATGGTTGCTGCAGTTTTAGGTGATGATGCACCATTAGACTCATGGGATATGCTATTTAAAGAAGAAAATATTTCCAAGCTCGCCTCATGCGGTGTCAGCATACTAGATTCGGCAGACGAAATTTTACCAGTAGTACTTAATTATTTAGGCTTAGACCCTAACAGCCTTAATCATGCAGATTATAAAGGCCCGGTAGCTGACCTAATGAAGGCTGTAAGACCTAATGTGACTAAGTTTCACTCTTCTAACTATATTAATGAGTTAGCAAACGCAGACATTTGCTTTGCTGTGGGTTGGTCTGGTGACATTTTGATGGCCGGAGACCGTGCTGCCGAAGCAGACAACGGTGTGGTGGTTGAATATGTGATTCCTAAAGAAGGGGCGCCTATGTGGTTTGATATGTTGGCGATACCAGCAGATGCTGTAAACGTAGAAAATGCTCATAAGTTCTTAAATTATATATTACGCCCAGAAGTGATTGCAGAAATTACCGACTATGTTTGGTATGCCAACGCAAACGCCTCAGCATCCTCAATAATTGATGAAGACATTTTAGCTCATCCTGGTATTTATCCATCAGATGAAGCTAAGGCTAATTTGTTTACTTTTGATGTGATGCCACCCAAGGTTACACGCACCATGAACCGAGTTTGGACTGATATTCGTAGCTCAAACTAAGGACGTTGCCATGACCCAAGACAGTCAGCCGATGTTGGAAATTCGTCAAGTTAGTAAAAATTTTGGTGGACTTACCGCCGTTAAAGAGGTGAATTTAAGCATTAATAAGGGCGAGATTTTCGCCCTGCTGGGTGGCTCTGGTTGTGGTAAAACCACACTTTTGCGCATGCTTGCGGGGTTTGAAATCCCGTCTGCAGGCGCCATATTCATAGATGGTGAAGACATCTCTCAAATACCGCCCCATAAACGGCCGGTTAATATGATGTTTCAGTCTTACGCCCTCTTCCCTCATATGAGCGTGGCACAAAACGTTGCCTTTGGCTTAAAACAAGAAAAAAACAAACTCTCTAAGCCTGAAATAGCTAAAAAAGTATTAGAGCTACTGACTTTGGTGCGTATGCAGGACTTTGCGCAACGCAAACCTGATCAACTATCTGGTGGTCAAAGGCAACGCGTTGCCTTGGCTCGAAGCTTAGCCAAAAAACCTAAAGTGCTCTTACTTGATGAGCCTATGGGTGCGCTGGATAAAAAACTGCGTAGCCAAATGCAGTTAGAAGTCGTGGATATTATTGAATCCGTAGGTGTCACTTGCGTGATGGTAACCCACGATCAAGAAGAAGCCATGACCATGGCCAACCGTATTAGTGTGATGCATGATGGCGAAATTATGCAGGTGGGTACTCCTAGTGAAATTTATGAGTTCCCCAATAGTAGACACACAGCTGAGTTTATTGGATCAGTGAATATATTTGATGCCACAGTGACGCAGTTGGAGGCAGATTATACCCGCTTAAGCTGTGCAGATTTGCACGTGCCGATACAAGTGGAGGCAGGAGTTAACGCCCCTTTGGGCTCCTCGTTGGGAATTGCAGTAAGGCCTGAAAAAATAACGATGAGCCAAGTAAAGCCTGAGCTAACAGATAATTGGCTTACCGGCATGGTAGAAGATATAGCGTACCTTGGTGGACACTCAGTTTATTATGTAAAGCTAGCAAGTGGTAAGAGGGTGATGACCATAGGCACCAATAATGATCGCCATGAGCAAAAAGTAACTTGGGAAGACACTGTGTATTTATATTGGTCTATCACTAGTGCTGTGGTGCTATACCGATGAGTTGGGGGCGAAAAAGTGTGATCAGTGTGCCTTATTTATGGTTAACATTGTTCTTTTTAGTGCCCTTTGTCATTGTATTTAAAATTAGTTTTTCGGAGATGGATTATGCCATTCCTCCCTATACCGATTTGTTCACTTGGGCTGATGAACAATTAACACTTACGCTCAACTTAGGCAACTATGCCTACCTGTTCACAGACGATCTATATATCCGTGCCTACTTAAGCTCTATTCGTATCGCTGCGATTGCTACGATCATCTGTTTGTTTGTGGCTTATCCCATCGCTTATGTCATCGCGCGTGCACCATCTGCTACACGTAATGCATTACTCATGTTGGTTATTTTGCCCTCTTGGACCTCCTTTTTGATAAGAATTTACGCCTGGGTAGGTATCTTGAAAAACAATGGACTGATTAATAATTTTTTAATGTGGCTTGGAATAATAGACCAGCCTATTGCCATGTTAAATACTGAATTTGCAGTGTATGTAGGTATTGTTTATGCCTACTTACCCTTTATGGTTTTGCCACTTTATACTAACCTAATGAAGCTGGATAACTCCCTTTTGGAAGCTGCTTCAGACCTAGGCGCACCTCCTTGGAAAGTATTTTTGACCGTCACACTGCCTTTATCAAAGGCAGGTATGATTGCGGGGTCTATGTTAGTTTTCATCCCCTCAGTTGGCGAATTTATTATTCCGGATATGCTTGGTGGTGCTGAAACCTTAATGATTGGTAAGGTGCTATGGCAAGAATTCTTTAATAATAGAGATTGGCCTGTGGCCTCAGCTGTAGCTATTGTGATGCTGCTCTTGCTGCTTTTACCCATCACTTTATTTCACCGCTATCAAGCTCGTGAATTAGAGAATTAAGGAGCCGATTTATGGGTAAAAAAGTTTCAAGTTTGGGCAAAACCTATTTAACCTTAGGGTTTATATTTCTTTATTTACCCATCCTCATCCTTATTATTTTTTCATTTAATGAATCTAAGCTGGTGACTGTGTGGGGTGGATTTTCCACCAAATGGTATGGCGAGTTACTAAATGATAAGCAGATGCTGGGCGCAGCATGGATGAGCTTTAAAATTGCCTTTCTTGCAGCATCTTCAGCGGTAGTCTTGGGCACTATGGCTTCTATTGTAATGGTGCGAATGGGTAAGTTTAAGGGCAAGGCAGCCTTTGCTAGCATGATTACAGCGCCTTTGGTCATGCCAGAAGTCATTACGGGCTTGTCTCTATTACTGTTGTTTGTTGCTATGGCGCAAACCATCGGCTGGCCAGCAGGACGCGGCATGTTGACCATTTTAATTGCTCATGTCACTTTTTGTACGGCGTTCGTAGCTGTGGTGGTTAGCTCGCGTCTGCGAGAGATGGATGTTTCCCTTGAGGAAGCCGCAAGAGACTTAGGCGCCCCTCCTTGGAAGGTGTTTTTCTTAGTCACTTTGCCCATTATAGCGCCAGCCTTGGTTTCTGGCTGGTTGTTAGCCTTTACCTTATCTTTGGATGACCTAGTCATCGCAAGCTTTGTATCAGGCCCAGGCTCTACCACCTTGCCGATGGTGGTATACTCTAGCGTGCGCTTAGGGTTAAGCCCCAAGATCAATGCTTTGGCAACGATCATTGTATTGCTGGCAACAACAGGTGTGCTGACTGCGTGGTGGTTAGCCAGACGAGTAGAAACGCAATCGGTTAATCTGCCCACGGGCGACTCGTAAGGTCACTCAATCTAAACCACCACTAGGTTATCTGAGATATTGTTACAACATGAAACTAACCCCCAAATTTTTATCTGTTAAAGCGGTGCCCAGATTGTTTTGGAGCTCGCCAAAAGCTTTAACGATTAAACCCCCTTTAGCTTCTGTTTTATTTCTTATTGTAGGGCTCACTTTTTTTGGATTAGGCGAAGCCTTATTGGTAGCTGCTGGTGTAGGCGTGAGCCCTTGGACGGTGCTCGCTCAGGGCATTACCCAGATCACAGGGTGGAGTTTGGGGTTGGCGACCTTTGTGACCAGTTTTGTGGTGTTGTTTTGCTGGATCCCCCTTAGGCAAATGCCAGGCATAGGCACCATTCTTAATGCTGTGATTATCTCTTTAGTGCTAGAATTTTTGCTGCCATTTTTGCCAACCTTTGACCATGTCATGCTAAAGCTAGGGGAAGCAGTGCTTGGCGTAGTGGTTACAGGCTTTGGTGGAGGCTTGTATCTCATTGCAAACTTAGGCCCGGGGCCAAGAGACGGCCTAATGACTGGGCTGCAAAGGGTGACAGACTTACCCATAGCTTGGGTTAGAAGTGGCTTAGAAGTGGCTGTGATTGCTGCTGGATGGGCTTTAGGAGGCACTGTTGGCCTTGGCACAGTGCTCTTTGCATTGGGTATTGGCCCATCGGTTGCAGCCAGCATGTACGCATTAAATAGTGTGTTTGGGCAAAGCAAAGCTTTGGCCTAGCCATGATGTTTCATCTAGGTCTTATTAACGACTAAGTAAGCTGTGGCCGGCACTAGTGTAATAAGTCCAGCCAGTAACCAAAACGCAGTGGATAAGCTGGTTAAATCAGCTGCAAAGCCCACCATTGCAGGGCCTACTAGCACACCAGCATAGCCTGTAGTAGTAACAGCGGCGATGGCCAAACTGGCAGGCATAACAGTTTGCCTTCCAGCTGCGCTAAAGAGAATAGGTACTATGTTGGCCGCACCCAAGCCAATCAGTGCAAATCCCATTAAAGCAAAAAATTCTAATGTGGCAAGCAGAACTGTAGCAATACCAAAAATAGTGATCATGCCACTAGTAATAAGCACCCAAAACTCGCCCCATAGCCCTACAACTTTGCTGCCAGTTAAACGGCCAATCACCATGGCCACTGAAAATAAAATATACCCCACGCCTGCATTTTTAGGCGCTGTTAATTGTTGGTCAATGATTAAGATAGCTCCCCAATCTAGCACTGCTCCCTCTACTAAAAATGCAATAGCAGCCAATAGCCCCAATAATAAAACTATGCCATGAGGCAGTGCTAGAGCGGGGGGCTCCTGCGCCCTAGAATCTAACAGGCCCCTACTCGCTAGCACCATGGCCACTAGGGCCACGCAAGCGCCTACCAGCGCAGCGGTAATAATTGAAATATTTAGAGATATAGATAAGGTCATTAGCCCTGCGCCACACAATGCACCAATGCTAAATTGAGCATGAAAGCTGGACATTAACGAGCGCTTTTCCAAGGACTCTACTTCTACACCATGAACATTCATAGCCACATCTATAGTGCCAAGTGATGCACCAAAAAGAAATAACATGCTACCCAACATAAACGAAGTTTGAGCAACAACTATTGCTGGCAAAAAAACGACAAGCCCAAAGCCACCCAAAAGTACCATCGACCTAGCACCATACCTTGCACAAACCACTCCAACTGCAGGCATTGTTATGATGGAGCCTAGCCCAAAGCAAAGTAAAAGCAAACCAAACTGCCGCTCATCGGCACCCACACTTAGTTTAATAAAGGGAAAAAATGGCGCACAACACGCCATTACAAACCCAGCAGTAAAAAATGAGAGCCGGGTGGCAAGGCGAGCTTTTTTTGTGGATAAATATTGAGCCATTTACAGTCCTAATATGCTTAGTGTTAGCGGATTATAAGTTCTGGCCCCATAAAATAGTTTGGTAAAAACGTTGATAAGGCAGGGATGTAAGTTACCATAATTAAGAACACAAACAAGATCCCAAGCCAAGGAGTGGCCGCTTTTACTACGCGCATTACGGACATTCCTGCTACTCCTGAAGTGACAAAAAGGTTAAGACCAACAGGAGGTGTGATCATGCCAATTTCCATATTAACCACCATGATAATACCCAAATGTATGGGGTCTATACCTAGTTCTATGGCAATAGGGAATACTAACGGAGCTACCACAACAATCAAGCCAGACGGCTCCATAAATTGGCCGCCAATGAGTAAGATTAAATTAACCATCACTAAAAACATAATGGGCCCCAAACCTGCCGCTAACATTGCAGTAGCGATCGTCTGTGGAATTTGTTCGTCTGTTAATACATGCTTTAGAATTAGAGCGTTGGCGATAATAAACAGTAAAGTGATGGATAGTCGACCCGCGTCGTAAAGAGTCTGGCGAGTATCGGGGTGAAACCATGCCGTAAACAAAGCGCGAGGATTCGCTCTTAAGGTCAGTGGTGTTTGTCCATCTACTGTTTTAAGTGGCCCCATGTCACGATAAATAAACATCGATACCAAAAAGGCATATACAGACGCCACGGCAGCAGCTTCGGTTGGGGTAAAATAGCCCCCATAAATACCACCTAAGATAATCACTACTAAAAATAAACCCCAGCTGGCCGCTCGCGCTGCACTAAATACCTCAGTCCAACCCGCCCATTCACCTTTTGGCATGCCTTTATAACGAGCATAAAAATAGATAGTAACCATGAGCATAGTGCCAGCTAACAATCCTGGGATTACTCCGGCTAGGAACATCCGTCCTACGGATACATCTGTAGCTGCCGCATAAACTACCATCACAATGGATGGTGGAATCAAGATACCTAAGGTGCCCGCATTACATATGACCCCTGCTGCAAAGTCTTTGCTATACCCCACTTTTGTCATGGCTGCGATGACAATAGAACCAATAGCCACTACAGTGGCAGGCGAAGAGCCAGAAAGGGCTGCAAACATCATGCATGCAAACACTCCAGCGATAGCCAAGCCGCCGTGGAAGTGGCCAACACACGCTATAGAAAAACGGATGATACGTTTGGCTACGCCACCTGTGGACATAAAACTAGATGCTAAAATAAAAAACGGTATAGCTAGTAACGTGTAGTGCCCTTCAAAGGCAGAAAATAAGGTTTGTGCTACAGAAGCTAAAGAGCTGTCAGAATACACTAGTAAAAATAAGATTGAGCTCAAACCTAATGATACGGCAATAGGCACGCCTATTAAGAGCAATAAAATGACCAGTATAAATAAATATAAGGCTTCCATGGTTAATCCTTGTCTGCTTCTGCGGCGGCCTGATCAACGAGATCTTCGGCTTCGTGGCTGGCTATGATCATGCTGGCTCTGTCTTGCATCACATCTACAGCAACACGCAGATAACGCCATAAAAGCATGGTTATGCCCAGTGGCAATGCGAAATAGGGTATGAAGCGAGGAATTTTTTCATAGGCCTCTCCATCATTAAACCAAGTAGCTAAAAATTGTCCCCAGTCCGGCATGACAATATCGTTCACTTCATAATAACCCTGGGTTAAATAACGCGTCTTAAAACCTTCGGGGATGATGCGGCCGTCAGTAGGGGG
>DKMQ01000005.1:0-3917 GCA_002470565.1 Oceanospirillaceae bacterium UBA7410
GTTTTTTAAATAAAAATTTTTACTATTTTTAAGTATATTAGCTATATTTGTGTTTTTTAATAAAAAAATAATCACATTATTCCAAACATGTGGCGTTGGAAGCTTGTCTATCCCCGCCTTTCTGCTACCATCTTGGATAAACTCAATAAAGAGACTTGAACTTATGCCTCATAATATCGCTGAAAGCATTGAAGCCGAAGCCTTTCTTGCTGCTCACCCAGACCTTGTGGGTGTAGATTTATTACTGCCCGATCAACATGGTGTTTTACGAGGCAAGCGCATACCAGCACACGAGTTACTCAAAGTGTACGAGCAAGGTATTTATTTACCAGGCTCAGTATTTGCCCTTGATATTAATGGTAATACCGTAGAAAGCACGGGTATTGGCTTTGATACTGGCGATTGTGATCAGCCCTGCAGAGTAGTTCCTCATTCTTTAGCTATGGTGCCATGGCAAAAAAAACCCATGGCCCAATGTTTGTTAACTATGGAGCAAAGACCGGGGGAGGCCTATTTTGCTAACCCACGTCACGTTTTAGATCAAATTTGCGATCAGTTTCAAAACCAAGGTCTCACACCCATGGTGGCAGTTGAATTGGAGTTTTACCTCACCGATGTTAACCGGCTTGAGTCTGGACTATTACAGCCACCCATTGCTCCAATAACTGGCCTTCGAGAGGCTGACACCCAAGTTTATGCTGTGGATAACTTAGATGACTATAGTGCGCTTTTGGATGACATTATGTTGGCCGCTCATGCACAAAAGATTCCAGCATCCACAGCCGTAGCTGAATATGCTCCTGGTCAGTTTGAAATAAACTTACAGCATATTGCGGACCCTGTACTGGCTTGTGACCAAGCAATTCTGCTAAAGCGCATTATCAAAAGCGTCAGTCAAAAGCATGGTTTTGGGGCCACTTTTATGGCCAAGCCCTATGCCGACCAAGCCGGAAGTGGCATGCATATCCACATGAGCTTACTGGATGCCAATGGCGTCAATGTTTTTGCTTGTAATGAGCAGAATCAACCGAACACTTTGTTAAGTAGAGCCCTAGCTGGACTACAAGCAACTATGGCTGAAACAATGGCTTTGTTGTGCCCTAAGGTGAATTCGTATCGCCGTTTTCAACCTGACTTCTTTGTCGCTATGGCGCCAACATGGGGAGTCGATAACCGCACAGTAGCTTTACGCATCCCTAACGGCTGCAGCACTGCCACACGGATTGAACACCGAGTTTCTGGCGCTGATGCTAACCCTTATTTAGCCATGTCTGCATTACTTTCTGGCGCCCTTCACGGGATTAATAACTTGCTTATATTGGGCCCTCAAACTACCGGCAATGGGGCAGAAAAAGTAGCCCCTAGCTTACCTTTGAACTGGGTGGATGCTTATGCAATGTTGAGCAATAGCAAGTTTGCTAAAGATGCCTTTGGCGCAGAATTTTTGCACGTCTATATCCAAGTGCAGCAACAAGAATATAATGAATTTAACCGCCACGTAAGTCGCTTAGAAATAGACTGGTACCAACGCACTCTTTAAAGGGCAGGTTTTCTATGAAACAAACACATACTCACTCATACTATGCAGCAAGTGCTAATCGACAGATTGAGTGCCCTATACTAGAAGGCAGTCAATGTGCTGATGTGTGTGTTGTAGGGGCTGGCATCACTGGCCTGAGTGCGGCCCTAAACTTGGCAGAACGAGGCTACAAAGTCACTGTTATTGAAGCCAATGTGGTGGGTTGGGGTGCCTCAGGAAGAAGCGGAGGCCAAATGCTTTTTGGTTTTGGTTGTGACATGTCCGTCATCGAGAAGTCTGCTGGAAAGATAGCTGCCAAAGCCATGTGGGACATGTCTGTAGAAGCGATTGATATATTGCGACAAAGGGTAGAGCAGCATCAAATTCAGTGTGATCTACAACAAGGCCACCTGCACGCGGCAATAAAACCAAGGCAAATGCATGAACTAGAACAATGGCAAGGCTCTTTGGAACAGGACTATGCTTATGGCAGCTTAAGCCTCTGGGACAAACAGAAAGTACAATCCAACATGGCTAGTGAGCGTTATATTGGGGGGCTTTATGATACTAATTCTGGTCACATCCATCCTCTCAATTACACCTTAGGTTTGGCTAAGGCAGCTTTGGAGGCTGGTGTAACCATATACACAGGTTCTGCAGTGACCAAAGTGACTAGAAAATCTAAGGCTAATATTTGTCATACTGAACATGGCAACGTTAAAGCTAACCAAGTACTGTTTTGTGGCAATGCTTACTTAGGTAAACTAGTACCTGAAATTAGTAATAAGATTATGCCTGTAGGCACTTATATTGGTGCGACCCAGCCCCTTGGTAAAGAAAGGGCTAAAGCTTTAATTAGTAATAATATGGCGGTTGCTGACATCAATTTTGTGCTAGATTATTTTCGTATGTCAGCAGACTATCGCATGCTCTTTGGTGGTCGAGTGAGTTACTCTACTTTAGCACCACCCAATCTTACCCAAGCTATGCGCCAGCGTATGCTTAATGTCTTTCCGCAATTAGCTGACGTAAAGATGGACTATGCTTGGGGCGGTAATGTGGCTATTACTATGAATCGTGGGCCGCACTTTGGACAATTGGGCCAAGATGTGTATTTTGCGCAAGGGTTTTCTGGCCATGGTATTGCTGCTACAGGTTTGGCTGGCAAACTATTAGCAGAAGCTGTGGCAGGACAAACTGAGAGGTTTGATCTATTTAATCAGATTAACCACTTACCTTTCCCTGGGGGCACATTATTTAAAACGCCTGCACTTGTATTAGCTATGGCTTGGTATCGTTTACGAGATATGCTGTAGCTGTTTACCTAAAAGGCTGATTTGAAGGGCCTCTTAATGTGTTTGACTGCCAGTGTTGGCACTGACAACTTTAGCAGTAACGTCGCCTAAGTTACGAAAGCGATGTGGTAGGTGGGTTTGGAAAAAATACCCATCTCCTGTAACTAACTGATAAATTTTCTGATCTACTGTCAGCTCAATTTCGCCTTGCACCACTATGCCTGCTTCCTCGCCATCATATTTAATCATGTCTTCACCTGTGTCTGCTCCAGGTGGGTAGGTTTCACTGAGCATAGATATATTACGCTGCACTATGCTATGACCTATTAGCTTTATAGCAACACCTTGAGCGCTCATATCAGCTTGCTCAGCAGCCTTAAAAACCACTTGGTCGCTCTTCACAAGGTCTGTAGTGAAAAACTCTTCTACGCCCATAGGAAAGCCTTTAAGCACTTTAAGTAAAGAACTAAAAGAAGGGCTGACTGTGTTTTTTTCAATCATAGAAATGGTGCTATTGGTCACGCCTGCTCGTTTGGCCAGCTCCCTTTGAGAAAGGCCTAGGCGCTTGCGAATGGTTTTTAATCTAACACCTAAATCCAAAACAATTTCTCCATATACTTGGGTGGCTTAGCCAAACTGCATCGCTTGTGCTGGAGCCTATATTTGAGTTTGAGGTATAGGGATACGCACAAGCACCTTCACACCCTCATCAATTTGGGTATTAATATCAACCATACCACCTAAAGACCGTGCTCGCTCATCCACTCCAGACAAGCCAAAACCTACTTTATTTTTAAGTGGATCAAAGCCAATACCATCGTCTTCTACACAAATAACAATGTCATTACTGTCAATAAATAAAGACACCTTCAGCTTAGCTAGCTTAGCGTATTTGAGCGCATTATTAACTAGCTCTTGCACTATTCGGTAGCTTGCAATACTAATTATTTCTTCAACGGCATTTACCTTGTCATCAATATAGAGCTCTAGCTCAATGCCTTGCTCGTTTAAATGAAAGGCACTAATGCACTGCTCTATAGAAGCCTTTAAACCAAACATATCAAGTGCTTCAGGCCTTAAGCGTTGAATCATATCATGCATGG
>DKMQ01000005.1:4076-18571 GCA_002470565.1 Oceanospirillaceae bacterium UBA7410
TCATCACTTTTTCGCTGTAGCGCCTTAGTTCGACTTGCAACCATGATTTCCAATGAATCATGTTGTTGGTTAATTTTTAATACCGCGCTATCTCGCTGTAGCTGCAGCCTATACTTGGCAATCAAACTACGATAATAAGCGCCATATATAAAACACATAAGCAAAATCAGCATTGCCATGGCTTGAATATGCGGAGCAAACAATCCTGATGATTGCTTTATAGATAGGATAAATGGCTGCCCTAAATCTTCTAATTTGTACTCTTCTACCAAGGTGTCTATTTCAATAATGGGGGTAGAGAGTGCCTGGGGAAATATTTCTTGTGTAGCTAGTTTGCGACCCTCACCATAAAGTAGTTGAATGTTAGCTTCAGGTACGATGTTTCTCAAAGGGGCCAGCATTGTGTCTATTTTGATGACTATTAATACAGCCAACCCACCTTTCCCATGTTCTGCCATTACCCCCTGAGCACTATCATCCATGCCCAGCGCTTTAATCAATGTATAACCACGTCCGCCTTCTTTTAAGCTCCATGGTGCCGACGCCACTGGCTTGCCAGACTCTATTGATTCTAACAAAGTGACTCGCATATTACGTGCGGACATCATATCAAAGCCCATGAGGCCTTTAACTGAATCTAAATAAGGATCGATATAAAAAATAGGGAAGTACATGGGGGCCCCATTAACCATGTCAATGGTCTTACCTAAAGGGTTTTTCTTAGACACGTAACGAGTGATTTCATAGTCTGGGTAACCCAGCTTCTGCATTTTTTCTTGGTGTTGCGCTTTATTTTCTGGGTCAACACTAGTGAGCCCTTCAAACATATAAATGTGTGGGTACGCAGTACGCATACGTTTGGTGAAATTACGTGTTTTCTGAATATTATTGGTGCCAATACTTGTAAGCAAGCTACCAAACCCTGCTAATGCGGCGTCATTGATAACAAGCTGTTCATGCACATGAAAAAATGCGTCATTGGATTCTTTATAGAATTTTGTGCGTTGTTCATTGGCCACCCAACTGACAAAGACGAATAGCACGACAAATATGCTGGATATCCAAAAAAAAAGCCTAATCAGAGTTGATGGCAATAAGAAGAAGTCTAATTGGCTGCTTTTTTCCATGATGATGTCATCCTTTTATGAGCCGCACTTGCCAATACTGCAGCAAGCTACCATAGCGACCAGGTGAACTGTGTTGTTACTCCACAGTGACAGACTTTGCTAAGTTACGAGGTTGATCCACATCTGTGCCTTTAATAATCGCTACGTGGTAGGACAACAATTGCATGGGAATAGCGTATACGATGGGCGCTAATACTTCATGTACTTCGGGTACTACAATAATGTGAGTTGCGTGATCTTCTGCCATTTTCGCATGAGCATCGG
This sequence comes from Oceanospirillaceae bacterium UBA7410, assembly GCA_002470565.1. Taxonomy (GTDB): domain Bacteria; phylum Pseudomonadota; class Gammaproteobacteria; order Pseudomonadales; family Balneatricaceae; genus Njordibacter. The sequence goes on from DKMQ01000005.1 coordinate 5,468, forward strand.
CAAACACAAATAGCTCGCCACCACGAGCACGCACTTCTTGCATGTTGGCTTTAAGCTTATCCAGCATATCATCCTTTGGTGCCACCACAACCACAGGCATAAAGGCGTCTACTAATGCCAGTGGGCCATGCTTCAGCTCTCCAGCTGGGTATGCCTCAGCATGTATGTAAGAAATCTCTTTAAGCTTTAGAGCCCCTTCTGACGCAATTGGGTACATGCTGCCTCTGCCAAGAAATAGTGTGTGATGCTTGTCGGCAAACTTTTGAGCCACAGTTTGAATCTTAGTGTCCATCAATAAGCACTGCTGTAATACACCAGGCAAAGTTTGCATGGCATTAATAATGGGCTGGATATCTATATGTGAACGTTGCTTTGCTAGTAGTAACGTGAGGTGAAGTAACGTAATTAGCTGTGTGGTAAAGGCTTTGGTAGAGGCTACACTAATTTCTGGGCCTGCTTGTGTTAGCAACACTATATCTGATTCACGCACAAGACTGCTTGATGCCACATTACAAATAGCTAAGCTTGCGGCAAGTTTGGATTTATCAATGTGTCGTAAAGCTGCCAAACTATCCGCCGTTTCGCCAGACTGCGACAAAGTGATAAGTAAGGTATCCTCTGGTACTACAGCTTGGCGATAGCGATATTCACTAGCCACCTCTATTTGACAAGCAAGGCCTGCCAAACTCTCAATCCAATACTTTGCTACCATACCTGCTAAATAGCTTGTGCCACAGGCAATGATTTGTACATTTTTAGCCTTAGACAAAGCCTCAATAGCACTATCATTTAAAATATTTTGTATTTTCCCGCCCACGACTTGCTGAGAAATAAGGTTGGACACAACCTTTGGCTGCTCATAAATTTCTTTGAGCATATAGTGTTTATAGTTGCCTTTGTCACTACTTTCTTCACTGTGTTCATAACGGTGACTTGGACGCACAACCACAGCGCCTGTATGATCTGTAACCGTAACGGCAGTTCGGCTTATTTCAGCAATATCACCATCTTCTAAAAACATAAATTGGTCAGTCACTTGCAACAGTGCCAGCTGGTCTGATGCAATATAATTTTCATCACTGCCCAAGCCAATCACTAGCGGGCTGCCTTTTCGTGCCGCTAACAACAAGTCTGGCTGAGTTTCATCCACTACACCTAACGCGTAAGCACCTTCACAGCGGCCCGCTGCCTCACGTACAGCTTGTGTTAGAGACATCCCTTGTTGGCGATTGCGGTGAATTAGGTGAGCAATAACCTCTGTGTCTGTATCGCTGTCAAAACCATAGCCTGTGGCGATAAGGTCTGCTTTAATAAGCTCAAAATTATCTATAATGCCATTATGCACTACGGCCAAACTACTATGAGACCAATGTGGGTGAGCATTCACTTCATTGGGAACACCATGTGTAGCCCAGCGTGTGTGGGCAATACCTACGTTACCTTGTAATGGCGATTGCATTAAGGCGGCATCTAAACTGGCTACTTTGCCTACCCTGCGGGTGCGCTGCAAGCCTTGGTCACTTAAGATGGCTACACCTGAGGAGTCATATCCTCTATATTCTAGGCGCTTTAGGCCTTCTACAAGTATGCTACTGATATTGCGCAAGGCAATGGCACCGACTATTCCGCACATGAGATGTCTTCCTTGATTAACATTTTTTGGGCTTAGCCCAAGTAGCTAAATTTCGTTGTTTACCACGAGCGATCGCTAGGTTGTTATTTTCTACGTCTTTGGTGATGGTAGAGCCTGCACCAATCGTTGCTCCAGCACCAATAGTAACTGGTGCAACAATTGAGCTGTTTGAGCCAACAAAAGCGCCATCACCAATATGGGTTTGAAACTTGTTCACCCCGTCGTAGTTGCAGGTGATTGTGCCTGCGCCAATATTCACTTGCTCACCGACGTTGGTGTCGCCTAAGTATGTAAAGTGATTAGCTTTTGAACCTTTGCCTAGGGTGGTTTTTTTAGTTTCGACAAAATTGCCCACTTTTGCATTATCATGCATTACAGTGCCTGGACGTAAGCGGGCAAAAGGGCCGATGGTACAATTTTTGGCCACTTGAGCCTTATCGATAATGCTGTTGGCTAAAACCTGTGTGCCTGCGCCAATGTGGCTATCTTTGATGTGACAATTAGGGCCAATATGCACGCCATCACCAATAGATACTTGTCCTTCTATAATGGTGTTAATGTCTATATAAGTGTCTTTGCCTGCGGTTAATTCACCACGTAGGTCAAAGCGTGTTGGGTCTGCAAGTTGCACACCTTCGCGAAGTAATTGCATCGCTTGTTGTTGCTGGTACCAGCGTTCAAGCTCTGCCAGTTGCACTCGATCATTTACACCTTGTGTTTGTTGTGGGTAGTCTGGCTGCAGGTTAGTGATAGCTATTCCATCAGCAACTGCCATAGCCACAATATCGGTTAAATAGATTTCACCTTGAGCATTATTGCTGCCAATGCGAGGTAACCAGTTATTCAACAAGCTCGCTTTGGCTGCCAATATACCCGTATTAATTTCATTAATTTTCAACTGTTCATCATTAGCATCTTTATGCTCAACAATCGCTTGGATATGTCCTTGATCATTACGCACGATACGCCCATAACCTGAAGCATCATCAAGTGTTACCGTAAGCACCGCTAAATCACCGTGCATGGCTTTGTCTACGAGCTGTTGCATTAAGACCCCAGGCACAAGGGGCACGTCGCCATACAATACTAAGACGACTGCCAAATTATCAACCATAGGCATCGCTTGAGCCACAGCGTGCCCTGTACCCAACTGCTGATTTTGTGTAACACATTGAGCACCCATAGGCTCAACCACGCTAGCTACTTTTTGGGCCTCATGACCCACTATAATATGCGTTTGAGAAGGCTTAAGTGTTTGCGCCTGCTCAATAGCATGCACAAGCATTGGCTTACCTGCCAATGGATGTAAAACTTTAGGCAAATCTGAATACATTCTTGTGCCTTTGCCTGCTGCAAGAATAATCACTTCTAACGACATTAACGTTCCTTGTGGTGCGGTATTAAATCACGGGTATCAATTAGACGCTTTATACCTATTAAGTTCAGGTGAATTTCATCTATGTATGAGCCTAAATGCGCCATTTTATATGCAACTATAATGATACCAATCTACAGTAGCATATTTTTCCAGGTGCTTGATGGCTTAGTGATTGTTTAACTTGGTGTTGTGTAATATTAGCCAATTTCTAGGTACAAAAAAAGCAGCCGAGGCTGCTTTTTTATATACTTCAATGGGAACTACTTATTTGCCTAGTTTCTGACGAATCTGACGCAAGGTTCGCAGTTGAGCCGCAGCTTCGGCCAATTGGCCAGTTGCACGCGAGTATTCAAACTCAGACGTTTTGTCTGCCATAGCCTGTTCGGCATGGCGACTGGCTTCTTCTGCAGCAGCTTCGTCTAAATCTGCTGCACGCAGTGCTGTATCAGCCAACAAGATAACCTTGTGCGGCTGAACTTCTAAGAACCCACCTGACACGTAAAATATGTCTTCTTCACCTGATTCCATGAGCATTTTCACAGGACCTGGCTTAACTTCACTTAACAAAGGCGTGTGGCCTGGATAAATACCCAGTTCACCAAAAGAACCTGTAAGTGAAATAAACTGTACTTTACCTGAAAAGACGGATTCTTCAGCACTAACGATGTCACAATCTACACTATTAGCCATATGATTATCCTCTTAAGCTGGGCTTAATTTATTAGCTTTGGCCAATAATATTAAACCCAAACAATTACATGCTCTTAGCTTTCTCGACTACTTCTTCAATGCCGCCAACCATGTAGAAGGCTTGCTCTGGAAGATCGTCGTATTCACCAGCCAAAATGCCCTTAAAGGCAGCAATAGTGTCTTTAAGAGATACATATTTACCAGAAGCTCCAGTAAATACTTCAGCAACGAAAAATGGCTGAGACAAGAAACGCTGAATCTTACGAGCGCGCGTTACCGCTTGCTTGTCTTCATCAGAAAGTTCGTCCATACCCAAAATCGCAATGATGTCTTTAAGCTCTTTGTAACGCTGAAGAATACCTTGAACGCCACGAGCAATGTCGTAATGTTCTTGGCCAATCACTAGCGGATCTAGCTGACGTGAGCTTGAATCCAGCGGATCGATTGCTGGGTAAATGCCCAATTCAGCGATCTGACGAGACAATACCACAGTGGCATCCAAGTGAGAGAAAGTCGTTGCTGGAGACGGGTCAGTCAAGTCATCCGCAGGCACGTATACCGCTTGGATAGAAGTGATCGAACCAGTCTTAGTGGAGGTTATACGCTCCTGCAACACACCCATTTCAGAGGCTAGTGTTGGCTGGTAACCTACTGCAGAAGGCATACGGCCAAGCAATGCAGATACTTCGGTTCCAGCTAAGGTGTAACGGTAAATGTTGTCAACAAACAACAATACGTCACGACCTTCGTCACGGAACTGCTCAGCCATAGTAAGGCCAGTCAGTGCAACACGTAAACGGTTTCCTGGGGGCTCATTCATTTGGCCATATACTAGAGATACTTTGTCCAATACATTGGATTCTTTCATCTCATAGTAGAAATCGTTACCTTCACGAGTACGCTCACCCACACCTGCAAACACAGAATAACCACTGTGCTCGATAGCGATGTTACGAATAAGCTCCATCATGTTTACGGTTTTACCTACACCGGCACCACCAAATAGTCCAACCTTACCGCCTTTAGCGAAAGGACAAACTAAGTCGATAACTTTGATGCCAGTCTCTAGCAATTCATTACTAGCTGACTGCTCAGCGTAAGAAGGTGCCTTACGGTGAATTGGCATACGAATTTCTTCACCAATAGGTCCACACTGGTCGATTGGGTTACCCAATACGTCCATGATGCGGCCCAAAGTGGCTGTTCCAACTGGCACTTTAATAGCACCACCGGTGTTAGATACGTCTAGACCACGGCTTAGACCTTCGGTCTGGCCCATGGCGATAGTGCGTACTACGCCGTCACCCAACTGTTGTTGAACTTCTAGGGTTGTACCCTTAGCGTCTACAGTTAGTGCGTCATATACTTTTGGCACAGAATCACGTGGAAATTCCACGTCGATTACTGCGCCGATAATCTGTACGATACGTCCGCTACTCATAATTTTATCCTCTATCGAAAACTACTGCTTATAGCTCAGGTTAAACGGCTGCTGCGCCACTCACGATCTCAGAAATTTCCTGAGTAATCGCAGATTGACGAGCCTTGTTGTAAATCATCTGAAGGTCATCAATCAGATCACCCGCGTTATCGGTGGCGCTTTTCATAGCGATCATCCGCGCGGCCTGCTCACAAGCGTTATTCTCTACCACAGCTTGATACACTAAAGATTCTACATAACGGGTCAAAAGGCCTGTGAGTAATTCACGGGCATCTGGCTCATATAAGTAGTCCCAATGTTGGCTCATGCCGTCATCATTCGGGTCTGCCTGCAATGGCAAAACTTGTACTACGTTGGGTTGTTGGGTCATGGTATTTACAAAATTATTGTATACCACGTACACAGCGTCCAACCGTCCTTCATCATAACTATCAAGCATGATTTTCACAGCACCGATGAGTTCAGCAATTTCTGCCTTTTCACCCAGCTGGGACTTGCTTGATACGACGTTGCCGCCATAATTGTTAAAGAAGGTTGCTGATTTTGAGCCAATAGCACAGATATCGATCTGAATGCCATTTTTATCATGTTCAGCCATGCTCTGTACGGTTTTCTTAAACACATTGATGTTTAAACCACCACACAGACCACGATCGGAAGAAACTACAATGTAACCCACCCGCTTTAGCTCTCGCTGCTGCAGATACAGATGCTTGTATTCAGGGTTAGACCGTGCAAGGTGAGCGATGACTTCACGCATTTTATCTGCGTAAGGACGGCTCTGGTTCATACGATCTTGTGCTTTACGCATTTTACTCGCCGCTACCATTTCCATGGCGCTAGTGATTTTTTGCGTACCCTTGATACTTGCAATCTGGGTCTTTATTTCTTTTCCGACTGCCATATGCTTACCTATCTATTAAGTAACTAACTAGGTCATAGCGCCGCCCCAAGAAAACTTGAGGCCGCTAGCTACTACCAGGTTTGAGTTGCCTTAAACTGCTCTAATGCAGACTTAAAGTTAGCAGCGATGTCGCCGTTAAAGTCACCAGATTCATTCACCTGGTTCATCACGTCACTATGTTCGCTGTTCATATAAGAAATTAGAGCGGCTTCGAAGTTGCCAACCTTAGGAAGGGCTACGTCATTAAGGAAGCCTTCGTTAGCTGCAAATAGACTGATTGCCATATCAGCAACGCTCATAGGTGAATACTGGTGCTGTTTCATCAGCTCGGTCACACTTTGACCATGCTCTAACTGGGCGCGTGTTGCGTCATCCAAGTCAGAAGCAAACTGAGAAAATGCTGCCAATTCACGATACTGAGCCAATGCCAAACGAATACCACCACCTAACTTCTTGATGATCTTAGTTTGTGCTGCACCACCTACACGCGATACAGACAAACCAGCGTTAATGGCTGGGCGCACACCTGCGTTGAACAAGTCAGTTTCTAAGAAAATCTGTCCATCGGTAATAGAAATTACGTTAGTCGGTACAAAAGCCGATACGTCACCACCTTGGGTTTCGATAATAGGTAACGCAGTTAAAGAACCGGTCTTACCTTTTACTTCACCGTTGGTAAATGCTTCTACATATTCTGCGTTTACACGAGATGCACGCTCAAGTAGGCGAGAGTGCAAATAGAATACATCACCTGGATAAGCTTCACGACCTGGAGGACGACGAAGTAACAAAGAGATTTGACGATAAGCCCAAGCTTGCTTAGTCAGGTCATCAAATACGATCAGTGCGTCTTCACCACGGTCACGGAAGTATTCACCCATAGTACAACCAGAGTATGGCGATAAGAACTGCAACGCTGCTGAGTCAGCTGCGCCTGCGTTTACAACAATGGTATGAGCCATTGCGCCGTGTTCTTCTAGCTTACGTACTACGTTAGCAATAGTAGACTGTTTTTGACCAATAGCCACATAGACGCATTTAACGCCAGTGTCTTTTTGGTTGATGATGGCATCGATAGCGATGGCAGACTTACCAGTCTGACGGTCACCGATGATTAATTCGCGTTGGCCACGGCCTACAGGAACCATGGCGTCAATCGCCTTAAGTCCTGTTTGAACGGGCTGGTCTACAGATTTACGTTCAATTACACCTGGGGCTACTTTTTCAACAGCATCGGTTAGATCACAATCGATCGGGCCTTTACCATCGATAGGGTTACCTAGAGCGTCTACTACACGTCCTAATAATGCAGGACCTACAGGAACTTCTAGGATACGACCAGTACAACGAGCAGTTTGGCCTTCGACCAACTCTTCGTAATCACCAAGAACTACAGCGCCAACAGAGTCGCGCTCCAAGTTCATGGCCATGCCGTAAATACCACCAGGGAATTCAATCATTTCCCCGTACATTGCGTCAGCTAAGCCGTGGATCAATACGATACCATCAGCTACACTAACAATTGTGCCCTCATTCTGGGCTTCAGATGATACATCAAGTTGCTCAATGCGCTTCTTAATGATCTCACTGATCTCTGAAGGATTCAGTTGTTGCATGCTTTATTCCTCACACTCAGGCATTCATGGCCTCAGCCAATTTGCTTAGTTTGCCCTTAACGGAACCATCAATAACTAGGTCGCCAGCGTAGACGATCACACCACCAAGCAAAGATGCATCGGTAGTACTAGTAATGTTAATTTCGCGTGACAACATCGCGTTCAATGCTTGAGTCAGTTTGTCTTGTTGCTCATTGCCCAAATCAAAGGCACTTACGATAGACACGTCTATCGACTGCTCTTGATTTGCCTTTAAAGTTTCATATAAATTAGAAACTTCAGGTAGCAATGACAAACGCTTGTTTTCGGCCAACAGGTTCAGAAAGTTCTGAGCCTGTTGAGATACAGGGTGATTGCCGTTTACAACGTCAGTCACTAGCTGGGCTTTTTTTGTTGCCGTCAGTGCTGGATTATCCAGAACTTGGGCCAAACTTGGGTCTGCAACAACTGCTGCAGCCATGTTCAAAAATTCCGACCAGCTACCCAAGTCGCCCTGGGCCAATGCCGTTTCGAAAGCGGCCTTGGTGTAAGGACGGGCAACAGTAATGGATTCAGCCATCGTTAACCTCTCTTTTCTTACAGTTCGGCTGCCAACTTATCGACAAGCTCTTTATGGTTGTTTACATCGATAGATGCACCCAGGATTTTTTCCGCACCGGCCACAACAAGTGTTGCAACTTGAGCACGTAGCGCTTCTTTAGCACTATTCATTTCCTGTTCAACATCAGCAGTCGCTGCCACTTTAATACGGGTGGCTTCGGCTTGAGCGGTCTCTTTGGCTTCATCAACGATCTGGCTAGCGCGTTTATTAGCTTGCTCTATAATAGTAGCTGCTTGCGCTTTGCTTTGTTGCAGTGCTGTTTCTACAGACTGCTGGGCATCAGCAAGTTCACGTGCGGCCTTATCGGCTGCATCTAAACCTTCTGCGATCATCTTTTGACGCTCGGCCAAGGCCGCTGTAAGCGGTGGCCAAACAAACTTCATGCACAAGTACACGAAGATGGCAAAAGAAATAATCTGGCCCAAAATTGTCATGTTCATATTCATGGCAAGACCTCCATCTGAATGGGTTGGTTAAAGATGACCTTTAGGCAACCGCAAACATGATGTAAAGGCTGATACCCACGCCGATCATAGGCACGGCGTCAGTTAGACCCATAATGATGAAGAACTGTGTACGAAGTAGTGGGATCAATTCTGGCTGACGCGCAGCGCCTTCCAAGAACTTTCCGCCCAATACGCCAATACCAACAGCAGCCGCAAGAGCAGACATACCTAAGATGAATGCGCCAGCAAAATACAGTGATGCGCTAGCAGCAATCTGTGCAATTTCCAATTCCATTGTGTTTCTCCAGTTTAAGTGAGATTAGTAGTTAAAAGTAAAAAGGTAATGATTAATGATGGTCGTGAGCCATCGCCAAATACACAATGGTCAGCACCATAAAGATGAATGCCTGCAATGTGATGATTAGGATGTGGAACAAAGCCCACGGCACCGATAACACCCACTGGGCCCAGAAGGGTAGTAGTGCAATCAGAATAAAGATCATTTCGCCTGCGTACATGTTACCGAACAAACGCAGTGCTAATGAAATAGGTTTTGCAATTAAACCAACCAACTCTAATAGTAGGTTGAAAGGTAGAGCCCACTTGCCTAGCGGCTGCAAGCTTAGCTCGGCCATAAAGCCGCCGATACCTTTTGCTTTAATTGAGTAGAAAACAATAAGAAAGAACACTGAGAATGAAATTCCCATTGTTACGTTAAGGTCTGTAGATGGCACGATCTTCATAAAATGAATGCCCATCATGCCGGCAAGATGAGGAATCCAGTCCACAGGGACCAAATCCATTAAGTTCATCAAAAACACCCAGACAAATATCGTCAAAGCCATCGGCGCTATAACAGCACTTTTGTGGTGGAACATGCTCTTTACATTGTCATCGACAAATTCAATGATCATTTCAATAAAGTTTTGAACACCTGAAGGTACGCCGGTCGTGGCTGTTCTGCCCACGCGGCTAAATAACCAGATGAAAAATGCACCAAGACCAACAGACCAAACCATGGAGTCAACATTAATAGACATAAAGCCCATTTCTATGACTTGTTGGCCACTTTCTGCAAAGCTCCAGCCATTCACAGGATGCTTGCCATAGGTTAAGTTAGTCAGATGGTGAGCTATATACTCAGAGGACGTCATGCCACTTGCCATGCTTTATCTCACTTTTTATTTCGTAGAAGTTTGTTTATCTATAAATACTGGTAGCAATGCTACTAATACATGAGAGCCTGTAAAAGCTAAAAGTAAGGCTAATGGGTTTAGTGGTTCAACTAAACGAAAGGCTAAACTAAACAAGACTACCGTCAAGGTTATTTTGAGCACTTCATTGCCATACATTTGCGCCAAAGTTAGCTTTGCATCTGCTATTTGGGGGTTAGAATTAAGTTTATTACCACGTGCAAACTCTCGTCTAAGTGCCCAATATGCAGGCAGGCTGTAAATAGCACCACCAATAATTACGGACATTCCCGTAATGCCATTATTTATAGATAAACCCACTCCAATCAACGCCACTATAAGGCACTGATAGGTTAATGTTTTTTGTAGCCAAAGGGGGGCTTTATTGAGCGCCATATTGCTTACAAAACTCGTTAGTTGTTGGTCTAAATTACGTTACTTGCTGCAACTAAGATTACAGCGAGCGTGATTATAGTGAGTTTGTGCGTAAACCTCAAGAAATTATCGCTTTAAAGTTGTGCGCGTATTTTAGCGCATTAACCTTATAAGCCCATATTATCGGTGTTCAAGCCTAGCAATGATACCGTCTAGTTGGTCTAAAGTATCATACGCAATGGTGAGTTTACCCTTACCTTTAGCTGATTGGAGTACACTAACTTCAGCCCCTAAAGACTCAGATAAGCGGTTTTGTAGGCTTTTAGTATCAGGATTAACCTGCTTTTTATCTATAATATGTGGTGTTTGTTGTGCTTTACGAACCAACTCTTCGGTTTGACGAACGGATAGGCCTTTAGCCACCACTTCACGAGCTAATTGCAGTTGTAGCTCGCCTTCTAAGGTCAACAATGAGCGTGCGTGGCCCATTTCCAAATCTCCACGTTCAAGCATTAATCGCACGGGCTCACTTAACTGCAGTAGGCGTAATAAATTGGCAATGGCGCTGCGTGATTTACCCACTGCATGTGCAACTTCTTGCTGGGTTAATTCAAACTCACTTTGTAACCGTTGTAAGGCAAATGCCTCTTCAATTGCATTTAGGTCTTCACGCTGGATATTTTCTATTAGTGCCATTGCAATGGCGGCTTCATCAGGCACTTCCTTAATAAGTGCTGGCACACTATCAAGCTGCGCTAACTGTGCAGCACGCCAGCGACGCTCGCCAGCAATAATTTCATATCGATCAATACCCACACTACGCACAACAATGGGCTGCATTATGCCATGCACTCGTATAGAAGAAGCTAGCTCTTCAAGAGCATCAGGGTCCATATCACGTCTTGGTTGATAAGCACCGCGCTGCATCCACTCTATAGGAATATCTTGTAAGCCATCTTTGCTATCAGTTTGTGTTTGTGTCAAGTCTACATCAAGGCTTCCTGCTCCTTGAAGTAAGGCCTGCAAACCACGATTGAGCCCACGTTTTTTAACCATAATTCAACTCTATTTTTTTTCTTGTTGACGAATGAATTCACTAGCTAGTGCTAAATAAGCGACGGCACCTCGGGAGTGCTTATCGTACATTAGAGCTGGCAAACCATGACTTGGTGCTTCTGCTAGTCGCACATTGCGGGGGATTACAGTGCGATAAACCAAGTCACCAAAGTGATTGATTAGCTGATGAGATACATCATTAGTAAGGCTATTACGTGGGTCGTACATGGTACGTAATATACCTTCAATAACTAAATTTGGATTAAGGCTGTTTTTAATTAACTTTACCGTGTTAAGTAACGCACTTATGCCCTCTAATGCATAATATTCGCACTGCATTGGCACTAAAACACTGTCGGCACAAGCCAATGCGTTAACTGTTAACATACTTAAAGATGGTGGACAATCGATGAGTATGAAGTCATAGGGTTTTTCTAATTTGCTCAGTGCTATGCGCAGTCGTGCTTCTTTTTGTTGCACTTGAATCAATTCAACTTCTGCGGCTGTTAGATCGCCATTTGCTGGCAGCAAGTCATAGCCTGCGGGGGTGTTTTGGTGCACAACTTTTTTGATGTCTACTTTTTGGGTTAATACATCTAGCACAGAATAAGTTAAGGAGTTTTTTTCAATACCACTACCCATAGTGGTATTTCCTTGGGGATCCAGGTCTATAACTAACACGCGTCGCTTAGTGGCAACTAAAGAAGCAGCTAGGTTAACGCAGGTTGTTGTTTTTCCTACTCCGCCTTTTTGATTGGTTATGGCAATGACTCTGCTCACAGGTGACCTATGCTAATTGTTTTCTTGATCGTTAACAGGTGGCGCTGAGCTTTAACCCCTGGCACCTGCAAGATTTCACAGTTTAGCAGGCTATAGTTTGCTGGCATAGCATCTAATTCTTGTTGTGGATAAGTGCCTTTCATTGCGACAAATTGTCCATCATTCCCTACTAGATGTTGGCAGCCATTTAACATTTCTGTAATTGATGCAAAGGCCCGTGACAAAACAACATCATAAGTTTTCTTGGGTATATATGCTTCACAACGTTGGTTTAATACTTCAACGTTTGTAAGTTGATGAAGATGCTTAAACTGGGTTAAGAAACGCGTCTTTTTGCCATTTGTATCAAGCAAATGAATGACTTTTTGTGGCCAAATAATGGCTAAAATCAACCCTGGAAGTCCAGCACCTGTGCCAACGTCGATAAAACGTTGCCCATTTAACGTAGATAAGTGTTTGATGATAGCTAAACTATCTAATACATGCAGCTTAATCATATCCAATGGATCGCGAATCGCCGTTAAGTTATAGGCTTTATTCCACTTAACAAGCTGCTCAATATAACTTACAAGGATATCAAGCTGTAATGGTGTCAAATCTATCAAAAGATTTTTGCTACCCTTGCTAATCAGGCTTCGCCACTGCTCATGTGTTGCACTAGGTTCAACTATCGTATGGTTTAAGTTCATGATTATACTGCCAAATCTACTTTAGATTTGATCTTGTGTTTTTTGAGGTATATCAACAGTAGTGAAAGCGATGCAGGCGTAACCCCCTGAATTCTGCTAGCCATGCCTAGGTTGTTAGGGCGTATCTGTTCTAGCTTTGCCGTTGCTTCGTTAGATAGACCAGGGATACCTTGGTAGTTAAAATTATTTGGTATTTGTATTGACTCACTTCTTTTTAGACGTTCTATATCTTCTTTTTGTCTATCAATATAACCTGCATATTTAACATCAATTTCTATTTGTTCACCAACATTAGGATCTAC
>DKMQ01000105.1:0-6826 GCA_002470565.1 Oceanospirillaceae bacterium UBA7410
GCTTTAGCCATTGCACCGTCAAGGCCAGCAGCAGAACCTGGATCAACTAGAATCCATCCTTTAGCTTCCATATCAAATGCACGGAATAAGTTAGCATTCACTTGCTGACAACCCCAACCTGCAGGACAACCTACAAAAGCACCTTTAGAAGGGTCTTCTTTAGATGGAAAAAGATCTGGACGCTCAATAATATCAAGCACAGTCTTTAGCTCTGGGTGATTAGCTAAAGTATAGCCAGGTACAACCCAACCTTCACCAGCACCCATAATAGGCTTTGGATTCATTGAATGTAGGCTGCCGGCTGCAAGAGCAGCAAGTAGAGGAACCTCTACAGCTTGTGTCCATAATTCTGGTGCAATGTCTGGCACACCTTTAGTGTCCATAGAAGCGAACGTTGTTAACGTTGCGCCAGGGATCAATTCAACAGAACAACCATACCCTTCTTCAAGGATGATTTTGTCTACGTTTGCCATAAACTCGGCAGACGCCCAGTTCATCTCTGCAATGGTTACGTCGCCACAAGCTGCTACAGCGCCTTGTGACATGGCAGTTGCTAGACCAGCAACAGCGATACCTTTAACAAATTTATTCATTTAAAACTCCATTATTATAATTAGATATGATTCATCATTAAGCGGTAATTAAAACTAACAAATCAAAAGAAAAATCACAAGACCCTTAATCGTTAGAACCTACCTGTGCCGCACATAGATATATAGATGCCGCATTAAGTTTACTTTGCCAGGCTCAACTAAACAACCGTCATTGCTAGTTATAGTGGGTGGAGGTGGGGGGGGGTTATTGAATAATATGTGTAAAAGCTAAAGTAAAAGAAATTTGATACACCGTCGATAAGTAGGCTTTTTTTGTGCCATGTGGCCATATATGATTCATCTTTTTGCGGTAGCCTAAACTGTCGAATCGAAACAAACCTCAAACGCTAAAACCTTGATGAACTTCACACTGGCGCGCGCCGATATATGTGAGGTATTGATCCCAATATTTTAACTTAAACTAAGTCACCCTTGAGGTTAATTTATGTTGGACTGACACAGAGCTTTAACTGCGTTGACCTAAATCCTTAGCCATCTATTTCACTCGTCTCCAGGAACTCCATAGGGTTTTGCATTTGCCGGATCTGAGGCACGGGTAATGTATGCTTGCATTTGTGGCTGATATATTTGCCACAAAGATCCTAACTTACTAACAGGATTTTCATGCCAATCTACCCTAAGGTCTACTATGGGCCAAGCTGGACTGGCATTCACCCTCAGTCCAGCCGAATATAATGGCCCCATTTCTCCACCCGCGGCTTGCCCAGCTTCAAGAGCTGCAAGCAGGCGATCACAAAGATGTCCAGATGAAGCCTCAAAAGCCTCCACCATGGCTTGAGGCACTTTGGTATTAGACAATAAATTACCCATAGCAATACAATTTTTACCTGCTGCTCTGGCATTGATACCCAATATTTCTTTTCCACTAAACGTTTGACTTTGACCGTTTAAACCAATAACGCCAAGTTGGCGCCATTGTATATCTGTATCTGCTTCACCAAGGGCTGGTATAATGGTGTCAACGGCTTCACCGCGCTCAAGTAAACTTAAGGCTAGGGTGCCTAAATCTGGATTGGTGATGTTTTGTGTCAAAGCAACGCCAACACCACTGCGTGTAAAAGCGCACCGACTGGCCACACAAATACTGGACGATGTGATCACACACCCTACCATGCCCGTTGTAGGGCAAACGCCTGCCAATGAAAATGTCATATAACCACCGAAGCATTGTCAGGAATGACTGCGATAACATCGATCTCCATCAACCACTCAGGCTGCGCCAAGCCTTGGACCACCAACCCAGTTGAAATGGGATAGATTCCTTTAAACCACTGTCCAGTTTCCTGGTATACCGCTTCTCGGTACCGAGGGTCCGTGATGTATGTAGTGATTTTAACCACATGACTTAGATTGGAGCCGGCCTCTTCCAGTAATTGCTTAACGTTTGTCATCGCCTGCCTAGCTTGGGCGCCAGGGTCCCCAAGGCCGACTAGATTTCCGTCAAAATCGGTACCTACCTGGCCCCGAACATAGACTGTATTTCCTGCACGTACCGCCTGGCAGAGATCATTATCTAGCGTCTGATTTGGGTAGGTCTCTTTGGTATTAAACATTCGAATACGAGTGTGTGTTGGCATAGTTAATTCTCTATTTTAATGTTCTAAAAAAATCTTTTGATCCATTAGCTGTATCTCTTTTAAAAGCTCACAAAGACCTATCGCGATAAGCCACATACTTATGCTGTGTGGCAATGTGGTCTGCAACATGTTTTGCATCGTGCCAGACTCCCCAAATGAAGGAAGAACCCCTTCGTGACTGCCATGGCAGCCCTACAAAATAGACCCCAGGCTCTGTGGACACTCCACGCTGGTGTTGCGGCTTGCCTTTATCATCAAATGCATTCACTTGCATCCAACTGTAATCAGCTACATAGCCTGTGGCCCAAATAATTGAGCTGATTCCCGCCTCTACATAGTTTATTTCACGCAAAGGATTGATTAGACAATCTGGATCTTTCATCCTAATTCGGGCATCTGGATCTTCTGGGAGATCCAGTCCGTTGCGGACCACGTAGGCATCAGCTTCGTCAAGTAATTGAGAATAATAAGCATCACCCAATGCAATGTTTGAGGCAAGATCCTGATCAAAGATCACTTTATCATCTTCAAAAGATTGGGTTCTACCTGTCAGGATCACACCTTGGTGCGCCAGCTCTCTAAAATCTACCGTGTGTCCACCTTTGGCACCCGATACAGCGATCGTAACGTGCTGTGTTCCTGGCGCAGCTGCGCTGATATCCCACTTCCCCAACACCCCTAACCACCATACAAAATCACGCTTGCGATAAGAGCGCGGAGGTCGCTCATGTGGACCTACTGAAAGATAGACTGTTTTTCCAGATTGTTGCAGCTCAGCCGCAATCTGGGCTCCCGATGAGCCTGCCCCAACCAGTAAAACACCCCCCTTTGGTAATTGTTTAGGGTTACGATAATCAGCAGAGTGAAGTTGATATAGATCGGCGTTCTTTGGTGCGATAGAGGGGATCACGGGGATTTGAAAGGACCCTGTGGCAGCAACCACACTTTGAGCGTCTATGAGCCCAGTAGAAGTTGTCACCAAAAAACCTGGTTTATTCAACTTACGGCATACCTTTGTGACTGATACCCCCTCACGCACAGGCGCGTTAAATTTTTCAGCATAATCAACAAAATAATTCACAACCTGATCTTTGGTTGGAAAACCATCGCCATCGACACCTTCAAACTCTAAATTGGGAAAACGGTCGTGCCAAGCTGGGCCATTAGCTACTAGAGAATCCCATCTACCAGTGCGCCACCGCTGTGCAATGCGGTCTCGTTCAAGCACGATGTGCTTGATACCATGATGAGTAAGGTGTTCGCTCATAGCAATCCCTGCTTGCCCCGCACCTATTACTAAAGTGTCTATTGATTCTATCGTTTGTTTATTCATATTAATGACTCTTTTGCACGCTTACAGTGTAAGCACGTATAATGGACGACTATTAATTATCCCAAACAGAGCGACTTCGCAGCTGCTCGACCAAGCGCTGCATAAAAAGCTCACATTGCCTCAGTTGCTCTAGTTCAATAAATTCGTCGGGTTTGTGCCCTTGCTCCATACTTCCAGGGCCACACACTACTGTTGGCAAACCTAAAGCATGATTAAAAAGCCCCCCTTCGGTACCAAAATTGATGCTTGCTTCGTCATTGCTGGCAGTAAGTTTTCGCACGAAATTGATCGCTTGTTTATTATCTGAGGTAACAAGTCCAGGGTACTGTGCGATGACATTTACTTCAATTGCGCAACCAGCATCTAACTTTTGCATTTGGGTGCTGATATTTTCAGCATAGTCTTTAAAATGAGCAAGAATCTCATCTGCCGATTCAATACCAATATTACGAATTTCAAAATCAAAGGCCGTTAAATTAGGAACTATATTGAGGGCGTTACCCCCACTAATAGTGCCAACATGCACTGTAGTGTAGGGAATGTCGTAACTTTGATCATAAGGCCCTTGATCACGCTTGGCACTTGCTAGCTGTTCCAGCCATATAATTAAGTGTGCGGCATAATTAATCGCATTAACGCCCCGTGGCGCCATTCCAGAATGGCACTCCTTGCCATGAACTGTAACTCTTACAGCAACTTTACCTTTGTGCGCCGTCACCACTTTCATAGATGTGGGCTCACCTATAATACACACACCAGGTTTAATGGGGTGCTGAGTCAAGGTCTCAATGAGACGCCTTACTCCAATGCAACCTATCTCTTCGTCAAAAGAAAAAGCCAGATGCACGGGAGTGAATAATTGCTGAGAAACAAACTGAGGAACTGCAGCTAAAACAACTGCAATAAAGCCTTTCATGTCTGCTGTTCCGCGACCATATACCAGGCCAGCTTTTTGGCTCAACTGATAAGGGTCCGTATGCCATCGCTGTCCTAACACGGGCACAGTATCGGTATGCCCAGACAACATCACACCGGGCTTTTCCTGAGGACCAATGGTTGCAAAGAGGTTAGCCTTAGTCATCTCATCGTTATAGATGAGTTTACTAGCTACTCCATGTAACTCTAAATAGCTTTGGATGTAAGACATCAGCGCTAGATTGGACTTGCTGCTTGTGGTGTCAAAAGCTATGAGATGCTTGAGTATGTGAAGCGTAGGTGCACTTGTCATAGAATATCCAGAGTCATGTGTAGCATACGAAGGCATGCTTAATCAGTTTGATGGTGCTTTTGTTGTTCAAAAAAAGACGCCTTATCAGGCATCTCTGGCATCTCAATATTAAAGTTTGAGGCACGAACACGGCCTGTCTTTTTGCCTCTTACAACTAGCCCGTCATATTTTGACGGTACTGGATTAGGTGACACAGGTACTGCGTCTTCGGCAGAATAGACAGAGATATGCAAAGTGCGAGGTGCACTGGACTGGTTGGCACTAGAGCCATGCAACAAGCGGGTATGCATTAGGCATACTGAACCAGCTTTACCCGTGCACAACACTGCAGATTTTTCACACTCTAAGGCTTTTTGGTTATCGATTGCGCCAGTAAACGCCCCATTATGCCATAAACTATATATAGGGCCCTTGTGGGAGTTCGGTACCACTTTTAATGGGCCATTTTCCTCAGTTACGTCATCAACCATCAGTAACGCTGTAATCAAATCGTCATTAGTGTGGGGTGTAAATGGAAAATCCTGATGCCACTTAACTACTGTTGAACTATTAGGTAATTTGGAATTAATTTTAGCATGGTGAAATTTAACGTTAGCCCCTAATAAATCTGAGATGCAATCCGTCATTTTACTGTTCATGCTAGCATTAAAAAAAACCTCAGACACTTCAATGGGAGCGTTAATTCTACGCAGGCTTGGCTGCTCAAAGCTATGCCCTGACTCCAAATCAAACCTGGCTCGGCCATCGATAGTCGACCCATAGGCACTGTCGTGGGCTTTACTAGCTTGCACCCAAGACGCAAACTGTGCCTGCATCGACGCTAAGTGATCACGCTCTACAACATCTTCAACCACCAAAAAACCTTGCTCCCAAAACTGATTTTTTTGGCATTGCGTTAGCACAGTCATATCAGGCTCCTTTTATAGAAAAGCTTACAAGATTGACCCCCAGTGTACCCCAAGGTTAAACTCACAAAAAACTTTATATTTATTCTTTAAAGATAACTAAAATATGGTTAAGTACACACTAAAGCAATGCCAATACTTTAAGGCAATTGCCGAACATGGTGGAATAGCTCAAGCTGCTAGAGCATTAAATCTATCTCAGCCGGCCATTGCTCAAGCGCTCAACAAATTAGAGAGCCTTTACGCAGTTAAACTTTTTCTTCGTCATCATGCGCAAGGCGTGGAACTGACACCCCAGGGACGAGAATTTTATACTGTAGTTTGCCATTTGCTAAATTCTGCTGAGAGCGCAGAACGCAACATGCATCTGATTACTTCACACCAAAAGCTCTCTATAAAACTGGGCTGCTTTCACACTCTTTCGTCGTTTTGTATGATCCCCATTGTCCGACACTACAAAAAAAATAGAGAAGAACTCTCCATAATTGGACAAGAAATGTTGCAAGCCGAGTTGCTGGAAAAACTATCAAATGGTCAATTGGACGTGGGAATTACCTATGACATGGGGCTTCAAAAAAGCCCCTTAAAGAAAAAACATATTGCCTGCTTAAAACCTCAAGTCATCCTCAGCCCAGATCATCCTTTAGCGCACCTTAAAGTGATTAATGCGCAACAATTGGTAGGCTTGCCCTTTATCATGTTTGATGGGTCAGGCAGCAAAGAATATTATCAACGATTACTCCAAGAGCTAGGCATCCAACCTAACATTGCTCTTGCCTCAAGGAACATGGAAACAGTGCGCAGTGCCGTAGCCAATAATTTAGGGTTTAGCTTTACCAATATTCGACCACAAACAACTAGCACATATGATGGAAAAACAGTAGTAACCCGTCCGCTGGCTCAAGACTGCTCACCTTTATCCGTGGTGATGGTGCTATCATTGGCGGCATCACAATCAATGGCAATAGCCGACTTTATAAAGGTATGTGAGGATTTATTGAGTGGTTTGCATTGAAAATTTTGAGAGATGAGAACTACTAAGATTCATTCCTGAGCTTAGCGTTTTTCAAAGTTGACTTGCACTTCTATCTCTATCGACACGAAAAGCCCAAGATTCCTTGGACCATATTAGATGTGTTTTGTTTTCGTCAATAACCTTTTTAACTGCA
>DKMQ01000105.1:6935-7194 GCA_002470565.1 Oceanospirillaceae bacterium UBA7410
TTGAAGCCAGTCAATTATTTTTTCACGATTAACATGGGCCATAGTTCGTTGACCAGTTGGCTTATGGGCACCAGAATAATTAAGCCCTTCAACTAAAGAAAAGTACGCATCTTCGGCATCAACTATACACTTCATCAACTGATTCATCATTTTCTCTTTTTACAAGCTTGGCCTTGTTATCTTATTCATTTTAACTTGAGACATCTACCAATTTTTCATTAGCATATGCATAGCCTCAAGCTCTTAAGGACGCTACTTG
>DKMQ01000105.1:7285-8930 GCA_002470565.1 Oceanospirillaceae bacterium UBA7410
TAAAAAATGGCGCGCCCGAGAGGATTCGAACCTCTGACCGCTCGGTTCGTAGCCGAGTACTCTATCCAGCTGAGCTACGGGCGCGCTATACCTTGTTTCGACTGATGCCGTATAAGGGATGCGTATGATAACGATAGTGAACCCACAGTACAACTGTTATCAGTTGATTATTAAACATTTTTTAACAATCAGGTGTATTTTATTAAGATTATCTAATTTTTAATGAATCTAGCTGACCTCCCCTAATGGGATTGACTTTCTCATTCAATTTTATACATCACGCTACCTGTTGTTGATGCTCTAGTGGTATTATGCATAACGATTTAAACAACGAGCCATATCGGCTTAATAACACTACGGCACCCATGAACGAACAATACAATGCGCACGACATAGAGCCAGAAATTCAAGCCTTCTGGGAAACTAACAACAGCTTTGAGGTGCAGGATAACCCTGACCAAGAGAAGTATTACTGCCTGTCTATGTTTCCCTATCCTAGCGGCCGCTTACACATGGGCCACGTGCGCAATTATACTATTGGTGACGTCATTTCACGCTTTCAGCGCATGAAAGGTAAAAATGTATTACAGCCTATGGGCTGGGATGCTTTTGGTTTACCTGCTGAAAATGCCGCTATGAAAAATAACGTTGCCCCAGCCAAGTGGACTCATGAAAACATCGCTTACATGCGTGATCAACTTAAGCGCATGGGCTTTGGTTACGACTGGAGTCGTGAACTGGCCACGTGCGAACCTTCATACTACCGCTGGGAACAATGGTTCTTTACCAAATTATTAGATAAAGGTTTGGTTTACAAAAAAAATGCTGTGGTTAACTGGGATCCAGTAGACCAAACTGTGTTAGCTAATGAACAAGTCATCGATGGTCGAGGGTGGCGTTCTGGTGCATTGGTTGAACGCAAAGAAATCCCTCAGTGGTTTCTTAAAATTACTGACTATGCTGACCAACTATTAGATGATTTAGACCAACTTGACGGCTGGCCAGAACAAGTGCGTACTATGCAGCGCAATTGGATTGGTCGCTCTCAAGGTGTAGAACTCACTTTTGATGTAGTGGGCCATGGCGCCTTAGATGTATTTACTACTCGCCCAGATACCTTAATGGGCGTCACCTATTTAGCTGTAGCACCACAACATCCTTTGGCTCTTAAAGCCGCTGCAACCAACCCAGCCATGGCTGAATTTATTGATAGTTGTAAAAACATGAAGGTTGCCGAGGCTGACATGGCAACAATGGAAAAGCTAGGCTTAGACACTGGCTTCACTGCGACTAATCCCTTAACAGGTGAATCTGTGCCTGTATGGACTGCAAACTTTGTGCTCATGGATTATGGCTCTGGAGCGGTAATGTCTGTGCCAGCACATGACCAACGCGACTGGGAATTTGCCAATAAATACGACCTTAAAATTCAGCAAGTGGTGCGCCCAGCTGATGATAGTATAAAGGTAGACATCGCTGAAGCAGCATACACAGCAAAAGGTTTGTTAGTTAATTCTGGCGCATTTGACGACATGGATTTCCAGCTGGCATTTGACGCCATATCGGCCAAGCTTGAACAGCTAGGCAAAGGTAAAACCACCACTAACTATCGCTTACGTGACTGGGGTGTTTCTCGCCAGCGTTA
>DKMQ01000105.1:9056-10477 GCA_002470565.1 Oceanospirillaceae bacterium UBA7410
GGCGCTGCAGCAAAACGTGAAACAGATACCTTCGATACCTTTATGGAGTCTTCTTGGTACTACGCACGCTTCACCAGCGCCAACCATAATGACAACATGTTGGCGCCCAACAGCGCTGATTATTGGGCACCTGTAGACCATTACGTTGGAGGCATTGAACACGCTATTTTGCACCTTCTATATTCACGCTTTTTCCACAAACTCATGCGTGACATGGGCCTTGTTTCATCTGACGAACCGTTTAAGAAACTTCTATGCCAAGGCATGGTGCTAGCTCACACTTACTACCAAGAAGAAGAAAAAGGTGGCCAAAATTGGATTTCTCCACTAGATGTAGATCCAATAGTTGATGATAAGGGTCGCATTACTGGAGCTGTGAAAAAGTCTGATGGCTCGGCCGTACTCTATGATGGCATGGGGAAAATGTCGAAGTCCAAAAACAACGGCATTGATCCGCAAACAATGATAGATCAGTATGGCGCTGATGCAGTGCGCCTATTTACCATGTTTGCCGCTCCCCCAGAGCAATCGCTTGAATGGTCTGACGCTGGACTTGAAGGTTCTCAAAGGTTTATTAAACGCTTCTGGAAGCAAGTGCACCAACATTTGTCAGGCCCTGCTGCACCCGCTTTAAAAGCAAGTGAATTAAACCAGCAACAACAAGACATGCGCCGCAAAACCCACGAGACCATTCAAAAAGTCAGTGACGATATTGAACGCCGCACCACCTTTAACACGGCCATTGCAGCCATTATGGAATTGAGCAACACTATTTCTAAGTTTAGCGACACAAGCGACCAAGGCCGCGCTGTAAGAGCAGAGAGCTTAAGCACCGCTGTGTTACTGATATCGCCCTTTACGCCACATTTGTGTCACACATTATGGCAAGCAATGTCTGGCACTGATAGCATTTTACAAACGCCTTGGCCACAAGTGGATGAAAGTGCGCTTGTAAAATCCAGCATTGACATGGTAATTCAGGTGAATGGAAAGTTACGTAGTAAAATCAGTGTCGATGCCACTATGGACCGCGATACGATCCAACAACTGGCCTTAGCCGATGAAAAAGTGCAGAGCTTTATTAGTAATATGGCAGTACGAAAAGTGATCGTGGTGCCCAACAAACTAGTTAATATTGTTGTAAGTTAGCCTGGTGGGCAGCTTCCGGGGCAAAATAGGACGTAGCAAATGATCAATAAAACTGCAAGATTAGGTGCCATAGCTCAATTCAGCATTGTAATGTGCTTGAGCCTAGCTATGGCCAGTTGCGGCTTCCACTTACAAGGCCAAAGCCAACGCTCATTTGCGCCCCAAATTGACCTTTATGTAGACGATGATCAGCTTGCATCTGCAGTAATTGATAATCTTAGCCAATACCCGGTGAGGTTAAATGTATTAGATTCAGTAGTAAATGAGGATAG
>DKMQ01000039.1:0-15199 GCA_002470565.1 Oceanospirillaceae bacterium UBA7410
CTGTGTGCTCAATCATAAAGATTAGTGATCACGGGTATCGATCCAGATAGTTTTGAGCTTAGTATATTGGTCATGTGAAATCCCCCTTGTTAGCCATAATCGGTTAAACTTGGCTCATGAAAAGATTTCGTCTAACAGATACCAGTAACTATACCGATAGCCAGTATCAAGACTACATTCTGCAGGGGGTATCACGTACCTTCGCGTTAACCATTCCACAATTATCAAAAGAGCTTGTGCAAGTGGTGGGCAATGCTTATTTATGGTGTCGTATGGCAGATACCATTGAAGATGATCCGCAGCTTGCCTTAGCTTTGAAAGGACATTTTAGCGACCAACTATCAAGCTTGTTAAGCAGTCAAGAGTCCACGGATGCTTGGGTGACAGAATTACAGCCCCATTTGCACTGTGATACTGCGCCGGCTGAGCTTGATTTGATTGCCAACAGTCAGCGCATCTTGCGTTTGTTTCGCGCCTTCCGCCCAGCTCAGCAAAGCATTATTCAGCAATGTGTCGCCACTATGGTGCAAGGTATGATGCACTACCAAGCTCACCAGCCTCATTCGGGCTTGCCTAATATGCCGGCGTTTAACGACTATTGTTACCATGTAGCAGGTATAGTAGGCGAAATGCTGACGTTGCTCTACTGCGATTACTCAAAAGGATTCAAAGACAACAAGGCCCAGCTCATGCCTTTGTCCGTGTCTTTTGGCCAAGGTTTACAAATGACCAATATTCTCAAAGATATTTGGCAAGACCAAGGCCGTGAGATTTGCTGGTTACCGCAAGATGTTTTTAGTAAGTACAACATTCAATTGCAGGATTTATCTAAGCAACGCACTAACCCTGATTTTCACCAAGGCGTGAGGGAGCTTGTGGCTATTGCCCACGGGCATCTGCAAGACGCCTTAAGATACACGTTACTGATCCCAAAGGCCGAGCAGGGCTACCGTAATTTTTGCCTGTGGGCTATTGGTATGGCGTTACTAACGTTAAAGAACATCTATAAGCAGCCAGATTTCCAACAAAGTTCACAAATTAAAATATCCCGTAATAAAGTTAAAACCATTTTTGTAGTGACCCGCTTTATCGGTCGTAGCAATAGTTTGGTTAAGTTATTCTTTAAACGTATAGCCCGAGATTTACCTTAATAGAACAGTGTGTTTAAAACAGCTTTAGTTGGTTTTCAGCGATCACTTTTTTAGCTTTAGTTGGTCTTTTTTTTCTACTTCCCAGTTTATTATAAACAGAATTTGAGATGATTCTAAAATGGTCGCTTTTGCGCACCTTTGTGAGCTTTTCTTTGGCTTCTTTTGCTGTTGATTCATGGTCGACAATAGGGTTCGAGTAGACGGTGCCTGATAATAGTGAAGCATCATCTACTAAGTTTTTACCCCACTTCCAAGGCTCGTGGATAAAGGCATTGGAAAGGCCTTTCAACTCGGGAACCCAGTGCCTTATATAATCGCCATTTGGATCATGTTCCATTGATTGTTTAACTGGATTGTAGACCCGCATGGAGTTTATGCCGGTAACACCAGATTGCATCTGCAGTTGACTATAATGAATGCCAGGTTCGTAATCGGTGAATAGACCAGCTAGATGATGGCCTACAACACGCCAATCCAACCAAAGCTGATAGCTAGCAAAGCTTACAAGCATTGCGCGCATGCGAAAAGTGATCCATCCGTGTGCAATCAAATTACGCATGCAAGCGTCAACAAATGGGTATCCAGTATGCCCTGAAGCCCATGCTTTAAATTTTAGTTCATCGTGCTGGCTCTCACGCAAGCCCTCAAAGGCAGGGTGCATGCAGTGAGTTTCAATGGAGGGTTGGTCTTCAATTTTTTGTATAAAGTGGCAGCGCCATGCAAGTCTTGAGTTAAATGCGGTTAAATTTTTACCAAAGCGCTTTTTTTCTTCGGCGTTAAATTGCTGTTTGCGTTTTTTGATTGACTGAACAACCTCCCTCACAGAGAGACTTCCCCATGCAAGGTGTGCTGATAATCTCGAACAATAAGTAGACGACAAACCTGGCGCAGAAATATGGTAGAGGTATTGACTGGAACGGTGTTTTAAAAACCCTCTCAAATCCTCTACTGCTCTTATGCGGCCGCCTTGTTGCACGGTGCCTACGAAACTTTCGCCAAACATAGTATGGTCTTTATCTGGTAAAGGTTGTGAAGAGTATGTGGATAGTAGGGGAAGGCTAAAAGGTTTTGGTGCGATTTTTTGAGCCATACGCTTATTGCGAATAGCTGACCAATCATCACGAGAACTGAGCCTTCTAACTACGCCATTAAGAGGGTACTCATGCAGTGGAATATTCAAGCTAGAGCATAATTTGTTAACACTGATGTCCCTGCGATAGGTCCAGAGATTCCCCGCTTCCTCGTGTGCATATATCGCTTGAACACTATATTGTGAATTTAGGCGCGTGATTACGTCACAAACTTCACCCACTTGAACGATAAGAGGTTGGCCCAGTTGTGTTAAAGCAATATTAAGGTCTGATAGGCAGTCATAAATGAAATGCCAATGACGACGAGAACTAAAGCCTTGCTGCCAATAATTAGGCTCCACCACATACAGCGGCAACACCGGTATGCCTGAATTAGATGCGACAAGCAACGGTTTGTGATCGTTTATACGCAGATCACGTTTAAACCAGACAATGTTAATGGTTTCTTTCATATTAGCGGATGGATGAATGAATCTAAAGCTGAAAAGGGCACTAACATGAGGTTAATTAACATATAGGATTTGTATTAATTCCAACATAACTCACCATGCCTTTAAATAATACTTAAATAATATACTTAAGTCTTCAGGCCATCCAGCCAAGTCATAAGAAACTATATAACTTGGTTAGTTAATTTGCCTATGATAGCCTTATGGCACATTAAAATACTGGGGATACTATGAAAAATTCTGATAAGTTAACCCGTCGCCAATGGCTAGTCTCTTCTTTGGGGGTGTTGGCCACTGCTATAGGTTTACCGTTATTTGCGCAAACTAAAATACGTCGGGTACAGCCTCAGTATATTGCTACCCTTGCTCCAGGTAATGCTATGTCTGGCACAGGGGCAGAAACTTGGGGGTTATGGCGAATAGATCCCGGGCCTATCGGAGTGTGGCTGCGGTTTTATCAGCTTTTACAAAAGGCAGGCAATATTGCACCAGCTGGATGGCGCTTTGATATTAATGACTGGTGGCTTGATGAAAATGGCCTAATTATGAAAGCCCCTGAGTTTCCTATGCCAGCAGGGAAGTATTACGTTACCAATGGTGAAGATCAGATCTCTTTACTCACGGTAGAACAGCCAGATAACGACGGTAAACAAGCTTGGTCACTATCTGATGATAAAACCATTGCTAATGTAACTCACGGGCCGTGTCGCTCTGCGCGTTACACACCCACAGGTGCTGCTGGCACTTGCTCTCCTAAAAATGCCAGTCTTGAGGTATTTCCTCTAAAACCAGGTGAGTCTCCACCACTTGTGTCTGGTTGTGACAGAAAAGAATATGCAGTGCTAATCGTTTTTGGTTTGCCTGTTGAAGTCTAGCTTGAACAGTGTTTTTTGAGTATTATATAAATCTAATATAATGAAGACGAGAAATAACTTTGAAACTCAAAACAACAATCATTTTAGTCGCAGTCTTTGGGCTTGGCGTGCTTACAATGTGGCTTGCTCCACACTTATTAAGTGGAGACCATGATTATGCGCAGCAGATGAAGGCTCATCATGGATCAAGTGAAGATGGCCAAAAGAACCACGCCCACGATGAGATGAATATGCCAGGTCTTCAGGGACAGGACACGACTGAAAGTGAGGTCAGTGATTTAAAGGCAATATTTAAAAATCATAAAAAAATTACTCGAACTGTTAAAAATATTCCTAATGGGGTAATAACGACCACCCAAACAAAAGATGATAAATTACGTGGCGCACTGGTGAGTCATGTTGTCGCTATGGTGGCAAGGCTGGAAGAGAAGCGAGACCCTAAAATAATTATTCAAAGCCCAACACTGGATAAACTGTTTGCACAAAGTGAAGCTATCAATACGCAGATCACCATGACGGAGCTTGGTATTGTAGTTAGTCAAACATCATCAAACCCAGATGTCGTTAAAGCCCTGCAAACACACGCTGGCGAGGTTAGTGATATGGCAGAACGTGGTATGGAAGCAGTGCATGAAAGAATGTCAAATTAGGTTCTGTAAGGGCAACTTATAAGAAGTTATTAAAAACTAAGCAGTTCACAAGGTTTGATTGAAACTTGAAATCATAGCTCTTCTTGTATGTACACTTTATTAAAAGCCAGATAGCCTTTTGATGTAACTTGAAGGTGTGGTTTAAGCAACGCATGAAGGGCAGGAAGCCTGTGAAAAGGCACTGATGGAAAGGTATGGTGTTCTGTGTGATAGGGCATATTCCATGCAATTGCGCGTACAAGTCGATTGGTAAGCGTAGTGCGTGTGTTCTCAAGCATATTTGTAACCTTGGGACAGCGGCTGTGCTCAGCGAGTAAGTACAAGCGAAGAAAGGGTTGTCCTAGAATGATTGGCAGCAACCACAGATATAGCAAAGTGGCTGTGCCCAACCCAATGCTTGCTGCAAAAAGGCACAGATACATTGTGAGGTAAATTTTGGATTCCAACCTCACTTTAGCGTTCTGCGCCAAAGGGACCAAAGCAACCAAAGACTCATTGTTTTGTTGAAAAGCATTGTTACTAATGGTTTTTGCTTGACCAACCCATATTGGAATGCCAGACATATGTACTAAATATTGCACCCAATTGCCAGGCTTGGGAGTATCAATTTCTGGATCTAAACCAGGGATTTGGGTAAACCGGTGATGAGCCATATGGAAATATTTAAACCATTTAGCCGGTATAAATAAAATAAATCCACAAATGTGACCAACTACGTCATTGATCCAAATAGTACGAAAGGGTGTCTTGTGGCTGGTTTCATGTAATAGAGTGAATAAGAAAATAAGCAACACACCTTGCACTGCCATAATCGCTTGCCAATAGAGAATTTCAGATAAAATCATCACGCTACAAAGCGCAATCAAACTCACGTGTCCCATTAAATGGATCAGGCCTTTAGTGTTACTGCGCTGAGTTAATGCTGCTCGTTGGCCTGAGGTTAAAGAAGACAAAAAATCTTTGTTATCCATAAAAATGGGTATCCTAAGTTAAATATCTTAAACCGCAGGTGTGAAAACCCAGCTAATAGAGACTTTTGTATCTTCAATTCACTGTCAAAGGTCTAAAGTTAGAGGCTATGCCTTTTTGCTACCCACGCTTGAATTAATTACTTTGTTTAGTTTTTAATTGCTCGATTTGCTCGCGTATTAATTCTGCTTCTTGGGTTTTCATAGAGTATCCCATGATATCGCCTTTGCGCTGCAGACGCAGTGCGACAAGCAAAAGATATTCGTATTGCTTTTGTAGTTTTTTGGTGGGGTCTGTCTTAAATAGTCCAAACATTTGATTTTTCTCTTAGTAATTATGACTCTAAGCTAATGGCATTAGCTTAGAGTTAGCTTTGCCAAAAACGTTTATAAGAGCGGCATAATACACCCTTTTATCCTAAACTAAATATTACTAATGTTAACGTCTGTAATACAAAAATAGGCTATTTTTGATCATCAATATTCATAAATTGCATCTCGTATATGTTGCTATTGGAGTGTTAATGTCCTTTTAACCAGATGATTTTGTTGTGTTTTAATAAATTATGTAACTAGATGTGTGCAAAGATTATTATAGGTTTTCCAGTATAGTGCTCATGGTTTCGATACGCGGGTCATCACAGATTTACATAGATTTACAAATAAATTTTTAACAAAAATGTGTAGAGTCTTAGCTGTATTATTAGATAATATGTAGCAAAGCCTTAGTATTAATGGCTTAGGCGAAGGTTTTAAATATCTAAGCGTTTGATTCAAAACAAATGCTTCTTTATTAGTGTTGATACTTCTTATTACATTACTAATGTATAGTAATAGCTCAACCAATTGCTTTAAAACACTGGGTGCATCAAAACAAAGGCTGGTTAAATAGTATTTTGTGTTGATGCCGATTGTGTAAAAAATGGAAATAAAATAGTGACTGTTAACGACGATCATAAAGCATCACTACCTGATGATAACAAATCTAGTTTGTCACCCCTGCGTGTGGCGGGGTGGGTTGGGGTAGTGGTTGCTACACCGTTTTTTTTATGGGTACCACTTGGGTTCACTGGCCTCATACCATCGATGATTGAAGTCTTTGGTATTGTTGGCTTACGTATCCCAGCAGCAGTTACGATTGCAGGTTTATTAATAGCTGCAGTTGGATTTCACCGGATTTGAAGAAGGCTAATTTTTAGCCTTCACCGGATAAATGTTCATTTAACAAGTAAGGAAATTAGTATGTTCAAACTATCAGATTTATTCATCTTGCTGGCGGTTGCGGTCTCCTTTGCGGTATCTGGACTGCTTTGGTTTGAGGGCAAGCAATTAGAAGGGTTGTTCACAGCTATATGGGTGCCCTCAATTCTTGCTTTTGGTATTTACTTTAAATTATCTAGCCTATTGGCAAGGAGAGACAAATCATGATCGCTGATAACCTACTTCCCATTGCGTTTTTTGTATTCGTTATTATGCTTATAGGCCTTGTATTAACGCTAATAGAGTTTCGATATGGCGAGCCCAAACGTCAGCAAGATCAAGCAGACAAAGAGGCAAAAGCACAGGGTAAAGGCAAAACTTCTGAATAACTGTTTGGCTGCAGCATAGTACAAATTTCTGCCGTGACAAGCTTAGCTATGGCTAATTATTACGGCAGAAATTTATTAACCGCCTAGCATTAAATATCATTAAGTTTGCCATAAGCTTAATAAATAGGCGCCTGATCTAGTAATTATAAAAATTTTCTCGTTCGCCTGGGATGTTTAGGCTGCAGACATGATTTTTATAGAGATTGAATGTTCTCACTTTTGCGCCAGGGCAATGCTTTGCTTTTCTTGAGTGATGCAAAAACTAATAATGTTAGATTATAGATTTTTAGCCATTTGAATGAGCTCCTTTTTATGGGTGTGCTCATTAATGCTAATGCCTCTTCTGCCCGCAAGCGATTGTCGCAACTGCGTTTCTGATAATGCTTCTATAGCGGTGTCGGTCATATTAAGGAAATTTATTTTGCGGTGTATGGGTAAGTTTGTCGGGCCAAATATAGCTTTGTTTTCAAACCCAAAATCTGCGGCGTATTTATCCATAAAATAGGTAAGAAATGTGTTGATGCTAATGCGCACTCTAGCATCATCAGTCATATAAGCGTCAGACTCACTAAGAGTCTCTCGCATAAGATCCATCCACCGTTTGGCACCTTTTTCGTTCATTAACTCAAAAGCATTATGTTGATGATGGAAATTTAATCTAAATTCCGCTCCGTGGTAAGTTAAGCCCCCACCCATAACATCAAGCCACATTGAAGACTGAGTATTAACATGGTGGTTAAGGTCACCAATGCGTTTGAAAACTGAACTGAACCAAGGCTCATCTTGATAAACTTTGGTATAGAATCGATGGACAATAGAAATAATTTTTCGTTCACCTAAAATAGAATACAGTTGCCAAAACTGAATCGGTTTAGCTGGATCGTTAGGAGCATACAAAGAAATAATCTGTGCGATTCTATGGGCTTCAAAGGGTAAAATATTGCATTCTATTGCTTTGGTGATGTATTTATGTCGAATTTTTTCGGTCATATACCCAAGTGCTGGAGCATAGTTAGGGTAGGCTGTTTTACGCATAGGATTGAAACCTCAAAGCAATGGTTAGTAACCTATATTGGCTGCAAAACTATCAGAGGGCCTTTAGCGGCGGCCACATCTTTAGGTTCATGAGTAACAAGTAGGATGGGGATAAGTCGTTGCCTTGCTTGGTCAAACAAAAAATCACGCATAGTGTACTTTAGCTCCATATCAAGTTTGGCAAACGGCTCATCTAACAACAAAGCTTGAGGCCTAGCTAGTAGAGCCCGCATAAGCGCTACTCGGCTTTGTTGGCCTCCAGAGAGTGTCGCAGGGTTGCGATGATAAAAACCGCTCAGCTGGGCTTGTTCTAGCGCTTGTTCTATTTCTAATTTGCGTTTTTTAGCGCCTACCACACTTGAGCATAAGCCAAATGCTAAGTTATCACCTACGCTTAAGTGCGGAAATAGCAAAGGGTCTTGAAACAAAACCCCAATCTGGCGCTTAGAAGCAATAAGATTTTTTACCGACTTTCCATTTAATAAAATATCACCGGCAATACCAAAATGAGTATCTAAGTGTCCACCTATAGCGTTAAGCAAGGTTGATTTGCCAACGCCTGAAGGCCCCATTACACAGGCCACTTCTCCTTTTTCAACCACCAGGTTTACTGGTGAAAACAAGGCAGAGTTGTCGGATAAGGTGGCGCAAAGACTGCGTAACTCTAAACTCAAAACAGTAATCCCGTGTTATTTTATAATTTTTTTAAAGCCATTAATCGGGGTAAATAAATAGCTAACATATATGCCAATATAGGCACTAAGGCTTGTAGCAGCCCGTAGACTCCAACCAGCCGTCTATCAGCACCTGACGCTAAGCTGACGGCCTGTGTGGTAAGAGTTTCTATCTTACCAGCGCCTATCATTAATGTGGGTAAATATTGGCCGATAGATACCGCTATTCCAATCGCCCAGGCCAACAGCAATGGTTGTAATAATAAAGTAAGCTTGATGCGCCAAAAGCAGCCCCAGGTTGATGTGCCTAAGCTAGCAGCCACCTGCAAGTAACGTCTGTCTATAGCCCGCCAAGAATCTATCAAACTTAACATTACATAAGGGAATACAAATAATAAGTGAGCCCAAATGACAGCGCCCATACCACCGTTAAGTCCAATACGTAAAAACCCCACTTTTAAACCGTATAAAAACGCAATCTGTGGAACGAGTAAGGGTAAGTATATAAACCACAATGTTAAACGAGAAAGGTAGCCACCAAATCGGTCTTGTACTTCTAGCCATGCGACAGCAAAAATAACGGCGATAGCGCTACTTCCAAGTGCCAAAATGATGCTGTGTTGCAGTGCTAAAGGCCAGTGTGTGATTAGTTTTAACCAATAACTGTATGACCAGCTTGTGGGTAGGGCATCTGGAAATGACCAACGCCAAGTAAACGACCAAATCAACAATACCACTAATGACAAAAAACCTAGAAGAAGAGACATTGGCAGTGCTGTTGCTAAAGCAGTAGACACTAACCTCCAATGCTTTCCACGTGCACCTGATCTAGTAGCAATTTTGGTAACAGCCATGATTATTACGATCGCTATTTCCCAAACAAAAACACTTAAAATCATTAGCCCAGCTAGCCCTATTGCCGCTGCAGAAGCGGGCAATAACATGGCAACGTTGGCATCGTTATACCAGCGCATTGTAGCTAAAGCTAAAGTAGGAGGAGTATTAGGGCCTAATATTAAAGCCATATCTACAGTTGAAAGGGCATAAACCAAAACTACCAATACGGGTAAGCGAATTAATGGGTATAGTTGAGGGATAATGATTTTATACCATGCATTGGCATAGCTATAACCCATGCTTTGGGCGATGGATAGTTGTTTAGATAAATTAATTTGTTTAAGGGCCACAAGGCTTATAAGCCATAAAAATGGTAGCTCCTTGATAATCAGCCCAAGTGTTAGGCTCAAGCCCCATAAGTCTTGCACTGTCGTCAAGTTTGGCGGCAATTGCCATGTGGTTAACCAAGGGCTAAACAGGCGAGTTAACCAACCAGACGGTGCTAGCAAAAAAGTTAAGCCTATTGCTATTGCAGCATGAGGGGCAGCTAAAATAGGTACTAACATGGGAGCGATAAATGGTTTTAATTTACTAAATAAGAATGACTTTTCAGACGTATTGTAAACCCATGCACAGCCAAAAATGGTTAAAATTAAGCCTGTACTAGTGGCCAAAAAACCACTCACTAAAGTAAGCTGTAAACTAGTGGTAAAGCCTGGCAGTTGAAACAGCTGCTGCCAAGCAGTTAAATTAAAATGGTGTTTTCCAAGCACGGGCAAAATGCCAAAGGCAGCACGGGTGGTCTCACCTAGGCCTGTCACGACAGGGGCCAATATACCCATCACTAGTATGGCCAGCATTGTCCACTTTGGCCATTGTATAGAAAATGTCACAGGTAATATTCGTCCCTTTGTTATGTATGCTAACAGTGTATTACTGGCTGTATCGCTCACTCCAGTGCTGTTTCAATAGCTCAGTCCAGCTGGAGTGAGGCTCTAAAAGAGTAGGGCCTAATTCTACCAAAGTTGGCAGTGCTTCAGAAGTAGGTAAGGCAGAAAAAGCCATTGTATGTTGATGACTTATTTTGTTGGTATCTAACACTGAAAAACTACCTAACACATCGATATTTTGCATATGAGCTTGGGTTTCAGGTTGTAGCAAGAAGTTGGCTACCACCTTCGCTGCTGCAGTATGGCTGGCATTGTAGGGAATAGCGACAAAGCTAATGTTGCCTAATGAACCTTCGCTGGGCACTAGTACGCGGGCGCTTGGAGGTAATAATCCACTAGCTATTCCCGCGGCTGCTGCTCCTGGGTCAAATGCCATAGCAATATCAACGACGCCATCACTGAGCATTTGTTGTTGAATGGCCTCATTTTCTGGAAAACTTGTACCTTCACGCCATAAATACGGCTTTATTGCATCATACCACTCCCATAACGGCGCGCTAGCTTTTTCAAACGACACCTTTGAGGCCTCTTGCTGCAATACGCTAGTATCAGGTGTTAGCTCTATCAAAGCTTGCTTTAAAAAAGTGGTGCCCATAAAGTTACTTACTACTGGGTGAGTTAGGCGCCCTGGATTTTGTTGTGCCCATGTAAGCATTTGTGACATAGATTTTGGTGAATTTTTAACGCGATCACTATCTACGATAAATACAAAACGAGCTAGCCTCCATGGAACCTCTAAACCATCTACGGCCTCTGTGAAGTCTACAGTGGCGGCAGATCCAATGCTTAGATCAAGGTATTGAGCATTGGGCAAATTTTTAACAAAAGGCCCATGTAATAGATTTTGTTGTTTCATAGCCAAAAAATTAGGCCCATTGATCCAGATCATATCCACAGCCCCCTTGGTGTTTTCTCCAGCTGCCTTTTCAGCCAATACTTGAGTGACTGCTTCAGAGGTTGACGAGAGCTTAACCTGTTGCACTTTTACGCCATATAAAGAGTCAGTTTGCTCACCCACCCAAGAAATGAAGTCGTTAGTGCGTGTATCGCCGCCCCAGGCATGCCAATAAACAGTGTCGCCTGCGGCTTGATCCAGTGTGTCTTGCCATTGGTCGCTGTAACTTGGTTGGCTAAAAAGCCCTATGCTTAAGGCCGAATAAATAGCCATTAATCTTATGGATCGTAAGTAATTTATAGGTGTAGTCATTAAGATGGTCTCCAATAATAAATAGGTTGTGACAAACTAATCAGCCAGCATACGCCAACCTTGTAACCAGCGACTTAAGGTTGTAAGAGTGCATGCACACGCAAAAATGTAGGCAAAAGTGCTAAAAAGATTCGGCCATAGGCAAACGATCACAAATAAAGCAATGGTTTCAGCTCCTTCAGTAAGGCCTCCTAGGTAATAGATACCTTTACTGGAGAAGTTTTGTGATGTTAGTTTACGTTTTTCTGCCATTAACGAAAAGGCTAAAAACGATGATCCAGTGCCTATAAACGCCGCTAATAGTGTGGCAGAAGCTAGAGCGTTTTCTGTGCTATTGGCAAATGCAAAGGCCAAAGGTATCAGGGCATAAAAGACAAAATCTAAGGCAATGTCTAAAAATGCACCGCGATCAGTTGTTTGGGTTAAGCGAGCAACTTGGCCATCTATACCATCAAAAACTCTATTAATTAAAATAAAAACTAATGCCCATAAATAATGTTCAGTGGCTATGAGGGGTAAAGCCACTAGACCTATTAAAAACCCAGCAATAGTGACCTGATCTGCACGTATGCCTAAACTTATAAAAAGGGTAGCTATAGGATGTAGCAATTTATGTTGCAAGGGAAGTAAGTGTGCATCAATCATGATCTGCGCCACGTATGATATCGCTCTAACCAATGCATTACCCTAGGGTTTACCTGTGTACGTTTCCATTGTCCAGCCACGTATTTGTTAGCTTCTGCCATCGTAGGGTAGGTGTGAATAGTGCCAAGAATTTTGCTTAAACCAAGGTTGTATTTCATGGCCAGAACAAATTCTGCTATTAATTCAGCTGCTTGAGCACCAACAATAGTAACTCCTAGTATTTTATCTTTACCCGGCACTGTTAACACTTTTACAAAACCAGCTGCAGCCCCCTCGGCAATGGCTCGGTCTAAATCATCTATGCCGTAGCGAGTCACTTCATAGCTAATATTTTGTGTGATAGCTTCTTGTTCATTGAGTCCAACTCTTGCCACTTCAGGATCTACAAACGTAGCCCATGGGATAACACGGTAATCTACTTTAAAGCGTTTAAGTTGGCCAAATAGCGCATTAACACTAGCGTACCATGCTTGGTGAGCCGCTGTATGAGTGAATTGATAAGGCCCTGCAACATCACCTGCAGCATATATATTTGGATATAATGTTTCTAAATAATCATTGGTTTGGACCACTTTATTAGTAGGTATTTCTAGCTCCTCTAGGCCAAAGCCACTTAATCTTGGAGCTCGTCCTACAGCGACGATAATTTGGTCAAACTCAATACGGCTAGTTGTATCTCCACATATAACCTCAATCCACTTTACATCAACTATTGATTTATTTTCTTGATCATTATTGGTCATGTCTTTGCTTGCGACTTTACTCACACCACATGTTAAGGCCTTGTGCCCCGTAAGCACGGTCACTCCATCCTGCTCTAAGGTCTGTTTTACAAACAATGACACGTCTTCATCTTCACGAATCATCAGTCGCTCTAGCATTTCTATTTGAGTAACCTGTGATCCTAAGCGTGCAAAAGCTTGTGTAAGTTCGCAGCCGATAGGGCCTCCACCAAGCACTACTAAACGCTTGGGAGCGCATTCGTCGTTGCGCAGATGCTCCCATAATGTATCTGAGGTGAGATAACCTGTGGCTTCTAACCCAGGTAAGGGTGGCACGAATGGTGCTGCACCGGAGGCAATGATGATGCTGCGGCTAGTAAGCTCTGTAATGCTGCCGTTGGTATGGGTGATTTGCACACACCAAGGGGTGATTACTTTGGCATGACCTTCTAATACCTCTACGCCCATTGATTGATAACGTTCCACACTATCGTGAGGGGCAATAGCTGCAATCACTTCATGTATGCGTTGCATTACGTTACTAAAGTTAAATGTGGGTTTGAATGAGGAAAGGCCATAGCTATGGGCATGCTTCATTTGGTGTGCAATTTTTGCACTTTTAATAAGTGCTTTAGAAGGTACGCAGCCGTAGTTAAGGCAGTCTCCACCCATTTTATGGACTTCTATTAACGTGACCTTAGCTTTCACCACAGCAGCTATATAGGCTGACACTAGGCCTGCCGCGCCGGCGCCTATAATAATGACATTTCGGTCAAAGCTTTTGGGCTTATCCCATTTTGCATACAGGCTTCTGCGCTGATAAAGGCTTAAAGCCATGCGCGCTAACCATGGTAGTAACGCCAACATGACAAACGACATGACTAGGGCTGGAGAAGTGATGTCAGCTAAACTGTTGAGTTTTGATAACTGGGTGCCTGCATTAACGTATACGATGGTGCCTAATAACATACCTATTTGACTCACCCAATAAAAACGCCATGTTTTCATCGCGCTCAAGCCCATTAATAGGTTAACAGCAAAAAACGGTAGCGCTGGTATCAGGCGAAGGCTAAACAAATAAAAACCACCATCTTTTTCTAGCCCAGCATCGATGGTGTGAATATATTTCCCTAGTTTTGTTCTCACCCAATCTCGTAAAAAATAGCGTGACGATAAAAATGCGAGTGTAGCGCCTATGCTTGAGGCAAAGGAAACCATTAATACACCGCCCCAAAGGCCAAACAATGCACCAGCAGCCAAGGTCATCCAGACTGCAAGGGGTAGGGAGGTTGCAGTAATAATGACATACACAGAAAAAAACACGCCTGCAAAAATGGCAGAATTTTGTTGGTGCCATTGCCTAACATCAGCAATGATCATCTGCATACGCTCTAGATCTATTGACTGATCATTTAAATAAAATAACAAAGTTCCGATAAAGCTAATAAGTAAAAGTAATAAAATAGGTTTATATAGGTTGGATCTTGGTTTATTCATAATTAAGTTTACTCAACTAGGGCGTAATAAATCAGTATATATAATACAGGCTCGTAACAACAACGAAGAATTCTTTTTATAGGCCTGTATTATAAGATATTTTCAATTAGAAAAATCACGTTATTATAATATTAGTATTATTATGCACCTGCCTCAAAGCCATGCGAGTTTGTGTGCCTACGACGCCTGGTAAGCGTAGTATTTTTTTGTAATATAATTCCTCATAATCTTTTGCGTCTGTATAAACAACCTTTAACATGAAGTCGTTATCTCCAGCCATCAAATAACATTCCATTACTTGTTCAAGTTTAGCTACGGCAATCTCAAACTCATCAAACACTGCCTCACTTTGCTTATCTAAGCTGATAAAGATGAAGGCTGTGCCTTGCACATGAAATAGTTCTCTGTTGAGTAACCCAACAAATTTATCAAACACACCCGCATCGAGTAGAAACTTAGTGCGCCGCAAACATGCAGAAGGAGATAGGCATATCTGTTCTGCTAATTCCACATTACTTAAACGGGCATTAGTTTGTAGTGCATTAACGATTTTCTTATCAATCTGATCAAGTTCTATATCCTCAATTGAATTAAGTTTCATGAGTGCCTTTTTTTGTATAATTAAATTCACTAACCTCGTCACATATACGTAAATATAACAAGATAATTCGCTAAAAACATCATTAAACTAAAACTTAATTCGATTGACATATTTTTTTAATGTGTCGAAATTACTAACAAATAAAAGGGCTGTGTAATGTTAATTGGCGTACCTAAAGAAATTAAAAACCATGAATATCGCGTGGGTATGACTCCAGCGAGTGTGCGTGAGCTTGTACATGCAGGCCATAGCGTTATA
>DKMQ01000039.1:15348-15758 GCA_002470565.1 Oceanospirillaceae bacterium UBA7410
GATGCTGCTCAGACTGCGGGTTTAGTGGCATCGGGTGCAACCTGCATAGCATACGAAACCATCACCAGTGCTAGTGGTGGGTTGCCATTGCTTGCGCCTATGTCTGAAGTGGCTGGACGCATGTCGATTCAAGCGGGCGCTCATGTGCTTGAGAAAGCTCAAGGTGGCCGCGGTATGTTACTCGGTGGAGTGCCAGGTGTAGCGCCTGCTAAGGTGGTTATAATAGGTGGTGGTGTGGTCGGTTCAAATGCAGCCCAAATGGCTTTAGGCGCTCGGGCTCAAGTGACTGTACTTGACCGTTCTACGCAGGCTTTGGCGCGCTTGGATAAAGAGTTTAATGGTGCTGTACAAACTGTTTACTCCACACAGGATAGTTTAGAGAAATATGTGCTAGATGCAGATTTAGTTAT
>DKMQ01000039.1:15844-74594 GCA_002470565.1 Oceanospirillaceae bacterium UBA7410
GATCAGGGAGGCTGTTTTGCTACATCTAAGGCTACTACTCACGAACACCCCACATACGTTGTAGATGAAGTAGTGCACTACTGTGTTGCCAATATGCCAGGTGGCGTGGCAATGACATCTACTTACGCACTTAACAACGCAACTTTGCCATATATTTTAAAGCTGGCTAACATGGGTTGGAAGAGTGCGTTAAAACAAGA
Organism: Oceanospirillaceae bacterium UBA7410; assembly: GCA_002470565.1. Lineage (GTDB taxonomy): Bacteria > Pseudomonadota > Gammaproteobacteria > Pseudomonadales > Balneatricaceae > Njordibacter. The sequence continues at coordinate 16,045 of DKMQ01000039.1, forward strand.
TGTGCACTTTTTAGCTGGACTAAATGTTCATGCTGGTTATGTAACTAATGAGCATGTAGCAAAGGCATTAGGTTATCAGTATATCGCTCCTGAAACATTATTAAGTGATGCTCTTGCATAATCTTTAAGCTAACTATCAATGTTTAATAACCCTTTTCTAGGGGTAAAATGCTCATGTATATTGGCTAGAGCCCGTTTTTTAGTAAAAATAGGCTCCCATTTATGCTTATGGCTTGACTATTAGCTGCTAAATACGGAAAATTCCGCTTTTGATTTCGCCTATAAGTGCCATAATTTTGGTAAAAGTCTGTTAAGGATTTAATTTAGGCAAGACTTTAGTAGAGCGGGCCTGATTAAGGCGTGTTCATTTGATAATTAATGAGGCATTTAAATGCAAGTTTCTGTTGAAGCGACTACCAGCATCGAACGACGTTTAACCGTAACAGTACCTTCTGAGCAAATTGATAGCGCAGTAGATAAAAAGGTTAACGAAACCGCTAAAACGATCCGTATTGACGGCTTCCGTCCGGGTAAAGTACCGACCAAGGTTGTCAAAAAACGTTACGGTGCTAGTATCCGTCAGGACGTATTAGGCGATGTTATTCAGTCGAGCTACTTTGAAGCTTTGCAACAGGAAAATATTAAACCTGCAGGCATGCCTAATATTGAACCTAAAGAAGATGCTGGTGAAGGTGAGTTTAGCTACACTGCTGTGGTTGAGATTTACCCTGAAATCACTTTGTCTGATGCATCAGGTATTAGTGTTGAGCGTATGGCATCTAGCATTGAAGATGCTGATGTTGAAACCATGATTGATGTATTACTTAGCCAGCAAACACAATGGACTGAAGTTCAACGTGCAGCTGCAGATACTGATCAAGTTAATATTGACTTTGAAGGCTATCTAGACGGTGAAGCATTCGATGGTGGAGCAGCACAAGGGCATGATCTAGTATTAGGCTCTAACAGTATGATTCCAGGCTTTGAAGCAGGAATCTTAGGTATGGAAGCTGGCATAGACAAAGATATCAAAGTGACCTTCCCTGAAGATTACAATGCTGAACAGCTAGCAGGCAAAGAAGCCACATTCACTATTAAAATGAACACAGTTAGCGAAGCGACTAAACCTGAACTAAACGAAGAGTTTTTTGCTCGCTTTAACCCTAAAGAAGAGGGTGAAGCTGGCTTTCGCGCTGAAATCCGTTCAAATATGACTCGTGAGATGAACCAAGCACTTAAATCTAAGCTAAAAAATAGCTTGTTAAATGCATATCTAGAAATTAACTCTTTCGATATCCCTAAAGCTCTAGTTACTGAAGAGTTGGGTCGCTTGAAGAAGCAAGCTTTACAGCAATTTGGTGGTGGAAATGAAAGTCTAGACCCTAGCATTTTGCCAGACGAAATGTTCCAAGATCAAGCTGATAAGCGTGTTAAAATTGGTTTGTTGGCTGCTGAAATTATTCAGCAAAATGAATTTAAGGCTGATGAAGATAAAGTTAAGGCTTTAGTTGCTGAAATGGCTCAAGGTTACCAAGATCCGCAAGAATTCATTGATTATTATATGAACAATGCAGAGCAACGTAGTCAGTTAGATGGCGTTGTATTGGAAGACCAGGTGGTTGAACATTTGTTGGCTGCGGCTACCATCACCGAAGTTGTAGTAGATTACAAAACAGCTGTTGAGCCAGAAGGCAAAGACGTTGCAGGTGATGAAGAAGCGTAATACTTCTTTGCGTCTGTTATAGCCTCATCGGGCTTGAACAGATCAGCGGTATGGGTTACTTTGATGTGATCCATGCCGTTTTTTTTGCATGTTAATTGATTAAATTTGTCTTTTAGCAAGCCTAGACCTTGGCATTTACCAGATGCGCCACTATATAATAGTGTCACGGTCTGTAATATTTTTATGTATTGGAGTTGTAGCGACAATGAGTTTTTCTTTTCCTCCACAAATGGGGCTAAGCCCTCAGTTAAACAAAGAGTTAAGCGCCTTAGTGCCTATGGTAGTTGAACAAACTTCTCGTGGTGAACGCTCTTACGATATTTATTCACGTCTACTTAAAGAACGGGTGATTTTTTTAGTGGGTCAAGTAGAAGATCATATGGCCAATTTGGTCGTTGCCCAGCTTTTGTTTTTAGAAGCAGAGAACCCAGATAAAGACATTCATCTTTACATAAACTCTCCGGGTGGTTCTGTGACTGCAGGCATGTCTATTTATGACACCATGCAGTTTATTAAGCCTGACGTAAGTACAATGTGTATTGGCCAAGCAGCCAGCATGGGTGCTCTACTTTTAACCGGCGGAGCCGAAGGTAAGCGATATTGCCTGCCTAACTCTCGAATGATGATTCACCAACCATTAGGTGGTTATCAGGGGCAAGCTACGGATATTGAAATTCATACTAAAGAAATTCTCAATATCCGTGATAAGTTGAATCGCATTATGTCCACACATACAGGACAAAGTTTAGAAACGATTGCAGCAGATACTGAGCGTGATAACTTTATGGAAGGTGCTCAAGCTGTAGATTATGGTTTGATAGATACTGTGCTTGATAAGCGTCCAGTTTAGAAAGTGCTAATAAAAGACTGATTTATAGTTATTGTTTGCTTAAATTTTGTCGATGATTGTATAGAAAAGATTTAACGTTAGTCCAAGATTATAGTGGACTACAAATATTGGTAATTGTATGAGCGAAGATAAAGACGAATCTGGAGAAGGTACAGGTAAGATACTTTACTGTTCCTTTTGTGGTAAAAGCCAAAACGATGTGCGCAAGCTAATTGCTGGGCCGTCAGTTTTTATATGCGATGAGTGTGTTGATCTGTGTAATGACATTATTCGAGAAGAAATTCTTGATCAAGATCAACCTGAAGCAGATGAGAGTTTGCCTACTCCTAAAGAGATACGGGCAGCTTTAGAAGAGTATGTTATTGGCCAACCTAGAGCCAAAATGGTGTTGTCTGTTGCTGTTTATAACCACTACAAACGGTTGAATTATGTCGGTGGTAAAGACGATGTAGAGCTAGGCAAAAGTAATATATTACTCATTGGTCCTACAGGTAGTGGTAAAACATTATTGGCTGAAACCTTAGCTCGATTGTTGAATGTACCTTTCACTATTGCAGATGCAACCACGCTGACCGAAGCAGGTTATGTGGGTGAAGATGTAGAAAATATTATCCAAAAGCTATTGCAAAAATGCGACTACGATGTTGATAAAGCTCAGCGTGGCATTGTTTATATTGATGAAATTGATAAAATTTCTCGTAAATCAGACAACCCTTCCATCACTCGAGACGTTTCAGGAGAGGGTGTCCAACAAGCTTTGCTAAAGCTTATTGAAGGCACTGTAGCCTCTGTACCACCACAAGGTGGTCGCAAACATCCTCAGCAAGAGTTTTTGCAAGTAGATACAAGCAATATACTATTCATTTGTGGTGGCGCTTTTTCAGGCTTAGATCAAGTAATTCGGGATCGCACAGAGAAGAGTAGCATTGGTTTCTCAGCCACAGTTAAGAGCAAAGATGAGAGCAAAAATGTAGGGCAATTGTTGCATTCAGTTGAAGCGGAGGATCTTGTTAAGTTTGGCTTGATACCTGAATTTGTTGGACGTTTGCCAATGATTGCAACGCTTGAAGAGCTAGATCAAGAGGCTTTAATTCAAATTTTAACTGTACCTAAGAATTCCTTAACAAGGCAGTATCACAAGCTTTTTGAAATGGAAGGTGTTGAAATTGAATTCCGTGAAGATGCTCTTAAAGCTGTAGCGCAAAAAGCTATGGAGCGTAAGACTGGCGCGCGTGGTTTGCGTTCTATTCTTGAGTCTGTACTTTTGCCTACCATGTTTGATCTTCCTGATCAGACCAATGCCGTTAAAGTTGTTGTGAATGCACAAAATATTAATGGTGAGAGTGATCCGTTAATAGTTTTGGACAAAGTAGATCTGCAAAAAACTGCATCAGACTAGCAATTAGGGCTTCGTAGTTAAAAAAACCACCTTAGGGTGGTTTTTTTGGTTTCATTTTGCTTAAAGGCTTGTATTCTTACTGCCTGTCCGCATTTAATAAGACTTACTTGAATTCGCTAGACACCGCGATGTTAGCCTAAAGGATTTTTATGACTCAAACTCTTCCTCTTATTCCGTTACGCGATGTTGTGGTTTATCCACATATGGTGATTCCTCTTTTTGTAGGACGTCAAAATTCTATTGATGCGTTAGAGCATGCCATGGCAACTGATAAGGCCATTGTTGTTGTGGCCCAAAAAAGTGCTGCAGTTGATGATCCGCAAATTTCAGATTTGTTTGAAATAGGGACTTCTGCACGCATTTTACAGCTTCTTAAGCTTCCAGATGGCACGGTTAAAGTATTAGTAGAAGGAGAGCAGCGAGTAGTGATAGAGGAAGTTGTCAGCACTGCAGGCTTCTTTACTGCTCAAGTTAACACCATTGATGACGCCCAACCTCCAGAAGGTGAACGTAAGGCCTTAACCCACACATTAATGTCTCAATTTGAGCAGTATGTGAAGTTGAGTAAAAAAATATCCAATGACGTCATGTCCTCCATTACAAATATCGAAGATCCCAGCCAACTAGCTGACACCATTGCTTCTCAAATGAACTTGAAATTAGAAGAGAAACAAGCTTTATTGGAAATGGGAAACCTTACACAACGTCTTGAACATCTAATGGGGCAAATGGAAGGTGAGATTGATCTTGTTAAAGTAGAGAAACGTATTCGTGGCCGAGTTAAGAAACAGATGGAAAAGAGCCAGCGTGAATATTATTTAAATGAGCAAATAAAAGCAATCAATAAAGAACTTGGAGATATTGATGATGCAGCTCCAAACGATTTAGATGAACTACAAAGTAAAATTAATGCAGCCGGAATGCCGGATGAAGCTAAGGAGAAAACGCAATCTGAGCTAGGTAAGCTTAAGATGATGCCTCCAATGTCTGCTGAAGCCACAGTGGTGCGCAGCTATATTGATTGGATGGTTACCATCCCGTGGAAGAAAAAAAGCCGTCTTAGGCATGATTTGGCTAAAGCTTCGCTAGTGCTTGAGGAAGATCATTACGGGTTATCCGAAGTAAAAGAGCGCATTCTAGAATATTTAGCCGTGCAGCAACGTGTTAAAAAGATGAAAGGCTCTATCTTGTGTTTAGTAGGGCCTCCAGGGGTGGGTAAAACCTCTTTAGGTAAGTCTATTGCTCGTGCCACAGGACGTCAGTACGTTCGCATGGCATTAGGTGGGGTAAGAGATGAAGCTGAAATTCGCGGACATCGTCGAACTTATATTGGCTCATTGCCTGGCAAGTTAGTTCAAAAAATGTCTAAGGTAGGGGTGTCAAACCCATTATTTTTATTGGATGAAATTGATAAAATGGGCATGGATAGCCGAGGCGACCCATCATCAGCTTTGCTTGAGGTGCTAGATCCTGAACAAAATAACACTTTTAATGATCATTATTTAGAAGTTGATTACGATTTGTCTAGTGTCATGTTTGTATGTACTGCTAACTCAATGAACATCCCAGGACCGTTATTAGATCGAATGGAAGTGATTCGTATTCCAGGTTATACAGAAGATGAAAAGCTAAGTATTGCTAAGCGTTACCTATTGACCAAGCAGCTTGCTGCTAATGGATTATCGCCTACAGAACTGGTACTTACAGACGATGCCATCGTTGATTTAATACGTTATTACACTCGTGAAGCCGGTGTGCGTAGTTTAGAGCGCGAGATTGCAAAGATCTGCCGCAAGGTGGTAAAAGAACATTTGCTGGCAGGCTTTAAAACTGCAATCGATAGCCCAGTTCAGCAAGTTGATGCTAGTAATTTAGAAGTTTACTCTGGTGTGCGTAAATGCAGCTTTGGTCAGGCAGATGCGGACGATCGAATTGGACATGTGAATGGCTTAGCATGGACTTCAGTTGGTGGTGATATTCTTACCATAGAGTCTGCTGTGGTGCCTGGCAAGGGACGTTTGGTAAAAACAGGATCTCTTGGTGATGTAATGCAAGAGTCTATCCAGGCGGCTTTAACAGTGGTTCGTGGCAGGGCGTCTGGTTTGGGTATAAAGACAGATTTCCATGAGAAGTGTGACATTCATATTCATGTCCCAGAAGGCGCAACACCTAAAGACGGACCAAGTGCGGGAGTGGGGATGTGTACCGCATTGGTTTCAGTTTTAACGGGGATTCCAGTGCGTGCTGATGTAGCTATGACAGGTGAAATTACTTTACGAGGACAAGTGCTGCCTATTGGTGGGCTAAAGGAAAAACTGTTAGCTGCTCATAGAGGTGGTATTAAAACAATTATCATTCCTGAAGAGAATGAAAGGGACTTAAAAGAGATTCCTGAAAATATAAAGGCAGATTTATCTATAAAGCCAGTGAAATGGATAGACGAAGTACTAGACTTAGCATTACAATTCAGTCCAACACCTATTGTACTAGAAGAGAGTGATATTTTGGTTGATAAGAGCAAAGATGCCGCACTTATAGATAGTATTAGTACACACTGATTTTATTATCGCACTTTAGGCTGTTGAATTGATTATTTTCAAGGCCCTCTCTTGACAAGGCTTTGAACAAGTTGGTATAAATTGTACTTCGGTTATTTGAGCTGAATATAGTACGAAATAACAAAAAAGGTCTGCTTGAACAGATCGACTATTTTTAATACACACAAAGGGGATTAACGTGAATAAATCTGAACTGATTGAAGCCATTACAGCTGATGCTGATCTTTCAAAAGCAGCAGCAGGCAGAGCATTAGATGCGGTTATTGGAGCTGTTACTGGCGCTCTTAAAGATGGTGAATCTGTTTCATTGGTAGGCTTTGGAACTTTTTCTGTTAAAGCTCGTGCAGCTCGCACAGGACGTAACCCACAAACTGGCGCTGCAATTCAAATTGCTGCTGCCAACGTTCCTAGTTTTAAAGCAGGTAAAGCGCTTAAAGACGCAGTCAACTAGACTAAGTCTGTACTCTATGGGTTAATAGTTTATTTGTTATTACCTATTACCCCGTAGTTTAGAAAAACGCATTCCTTTGAATGCGTTTTTTGTTTGTAGAACCCCAATAACCTAATATATAGCCAGCAAAGCTGCAGAAGCCAAACATAATGTTACAAAATATCCGTGATAATTCAAAAGGTATAGTGTCCAAAATATTGGTAAGTCTGATTGCCTTTACTTTTGTGATTTGGGGAGCTGAATCTCTCTTTAGCATTTCCTCTGATAATAGTGCGCCAGCACAAGTGAATGGAGAAGAAATTAGCTTGCAAGAGCTACTCCAAACTTCAGAGCTACAACGTCGTCAAATTTTATCCAATAACCCTGACCTTGACCCGGTTACCCTTGATCAGCAAGCTATTCAGGCCTCAGCGCTGCAACAGCTCATTGATCAGCGGATAATGTTGCAATATACCCAAAGCAACAACTTAGTGTTATCAGACGCTGCAATTGACCAAATGATCGTGCAGTCAAAAGACTTTCAGGTGGAAGGTGTGTTTGACCGAAATCTCTTTGAATCATTATTGAGAAATTTTGGATTAACTCCAACGACATACCGCCAACAGCTTAAACGTGGAAATATTATAGATCAAACAAGGCTGGCCTTTGCAGGTACTGCGTTTACTTTAGGTAATAATGCTGATGAAGCTGCACGCCTAGATGGACAAACTCGGAATATAGCGACAATTACTTTACCATTATCTGCACAGATGCAGGCTGTTTCTGTGAATCAAGAAGAAATCGATAGTTATTATGCAATCAATAAGCAACGTTTCATGCAGCCTGAAAGTTTAAACATTAGTTATGTGACACTAAACAAAAGCGACTTCTATGATCAGGTTAATATTACAGATGAAGACCTTCAAAAAGCTTACCTTGATGCTCAACAATTGACTCTAGAACAGTCTAATACTGAGGCTGAAGCCTCACATGTATTATTCTTAGTTAATGACGAGCAAACGCAAGATCAAGCAATGGGCTTGGCTCAGGTTGCCTACGATCAGTTGAAAAAAGGTGAAGCCTTTGTTGATGTAGCTAAGCAGTATTCACAGGATCAAAGCACTGCCTTAGATGGTGGTTATATTGGCCTACTGGCAAAGGGTGAGTTTGGAAATCTATTTGATGAGGTTTTATTTGATCTCCAGCCAGGCTCTTATAGCGCTCCTGTAGCAACAGAATTTGGTGTGCAAATTTTATATGCCCATGCTCAAGACACTGCAGATTTGCCAACTTTTGAAGATCAAAAGGAAGCGCTTAGCCTATCCCTTAAGCAATTAGGTGCCGAAAGTTTATTTGTTGGTGCGAGTGAAGAAATGGCTGACATTGCCTTCTCATCACCAGATCTATTTGAAGTTGCTCAAATATTAGGCCTTACTGTGCAAGAGAGTGATTTTTTTGGGCGCGAAGGTGGTGAAGATATTGCGAGTTACGATAGGGTAGTAACGGCTGCATTTAGTGATGAAGTTCTGTTACAGGGTAATAACTCAAGTGTTCTGGAGTTGGCATCAGATAAATTAATCGTCATTCGGCTTAAGCAATATAATGAAGCTTCTCAGCAACCCATTGCCGATGTAGTAGATACTATAACTGAGCAAATAGTTTCACAAAAAGCTTCTGAAATGTTGGATAAGAAAGCTAATGCTTATGTTGATAAATTGAAAAGTGGTGCAGGCATGGCCTCCGTATCATCATCTGAAATGCTCAATCTAGAGCAGTTTGATGATATATCTCGAAGTGCTACTGTTGTGAATCGTTTAATTGTGCAATCTGCATTTCGACTACCTAGTCCAGTCTCTGAAGCAAGCTATGGCACTGTGCAAAATTACAATGGTGACGTAACTATTATACAGTTGCAAAGTGTTACAGATGCAAAGCCAGAAGAGCAAACTTCACAGCAACGTTTAGCTTTGGTTGATGCGTTGACTCGCTTGCAAGGTCAAAGTGACGTCAGCTTACTTGAAAACTCCTTGAGCGCTAAAGCAATTATTGAAACGTTTTAATGCATTAACTGATTAAGTTAATTACAAAAAAGGCAGCCTAGGCTGCCTTTTTAGATTTTAAATCTTTTTTACATATCTTTTACAGCGTAAATGCCTTCAACATTGCGAAAGTAACCTTGGTAGTCCATTCCAAAACCATAAACAAAGCGGTCTTCTACGTCTAAACCTATAAAGTCTGGTACATATTCAACTTTACGATCATGAACTTTGTTGAGTAGGGCGGCAGCATATACTTTCTTGGCGCCAGCTTCTTTTAAGTATTCACAAATAGCAGCTAAAGTGTGTCCTTCGTCATAAATGTCATCTACTACAAGTACCGTACGACCACTGATGTCTGTGCTGGGGCGAGCTAACCATGACAAGTTAGTTCCAACCGTTTTTTTGCCGTAACGGGTGGCATGTAAATAATCTGTTTCTAAAGGAAACTGTAGTTTTAGTAACAGTTGTGCCATAGGGATCATGCCGCCATTAAGTACGCAAAGTACTAACGGCATTTCTTTTGACAAGGTTGTCGTGATTTCTGCTGCCATTGTTTCAATACCAGCGGCGATTTCTTCTCCGCTGACTAATAAGTCGGCTTGTGCGTGAACAGATACGGCTTGCGCGTATGTAATGGTCATATTAGTACCTTGCAAAAGTTGTATATTATAACTCAAATAACAGTTTTTTAGAAAATTGATTTTAGACTAAAAGATGGGAGGTCACAGTGGCAGAAGATAGGGTAGAATAGATCATCATTAAGCCCACGCAGTTCGCACATGTTATGAATACAGATATTAATCACATCATTGTAAATGGTGCTCAGATTGCTTTTAATAAGATGCGCAGAGCTCAGTCATTTAATGCTCGTTTGTACTATTATGCTGAAATTGGGGTTTATCTAGAAGTTTCTTTATCTCATGGCGCAGGTATAACGCCTGCAAGTAATGAGCAAATTAATGAGATTTATAAACAAGCAACGCATTTTCACATGAATGAAAATAAACGTTTAAGGCAAGTTGGCTAGTTCGCTATGCAAACAGAAGATACTCCAGTATTTGATATTGATGAATATTTAAAACAGCTACCAAACCGTCCAGGTGTCTATCGTATGTTTGATAGTGAAGGTGAGGTGGTTTACGTAGGCAAGGCTGTAAATCTTAAAAATAGAGTAACAAGTTACTTTAGGGGTAAGAGCCACAATACCAAGACCCAGGTAATGGTCTCTAAAATTGTCTCGATTGAAGTAACTCTGACTCACAGCGAAAGCGAAGCGTTGTTATTAGAAAATACGCTAATCAAACGTTTGAAGCCGCCTTATAACATATCCCTTAGAGATGACAAATCTTACCCCTACGTTTATATCTCCGATCAACACGATTATCCAGCAATGCAATACGTTCGCGGTGGTAAAAACCGCAAAGGGCGTTATTTTGGGCCTTATACAAGTGCTGGCGCTGTAAGAGAAAGCCTCAACTTGATGCAGCGTATTTTTCGTATTCGCCAATGTGAAGATGCATTTTTTGCCAATCGTCAGCGCCCGTGCCTTCAGTTCCAAATCGGTCGATGCAGTGGGCCTTGTACAGGTGAAATAAGTAAAGAAGATTATGCAGCCGACCTGCGCCACGCCACCTTATATCTAGAAGGTAAAAACCAACTTTTATTAGATGAAGTCAGCGATCAAATGAATGTTGCAGCACAAAATCTTAAATTTGAGTCTGCAGCAGCACTTAGAGATCAACTAGGCTTTTTACGACAGGTGCAAGAGCAGCAGCATGTGGTTTCTAAACGTGGCAACTTAGACATATTTGCAGTGGCTAGCTCGCAATCTGGATTATGCATTCATCAACTTATGGTGCGCTCAGGGCGAGTGATTGGTAGTAAGAATTTCTATCCTAAAATGGGTTTAGAAGAAACAAAGCCTGCAATACTCACGGCTTTTTTAGGACAATATTATCTTTCAGGTCAGTATCGTGATGTTCCAGATGAAGTGCTTGTCAGTGACGCTCAAGAGGAACAGCAAGTAATAGCGCTAACTATAGCTGGGCGGACAGAGCATGGGTTTAAGATCATAAGCAATGTAAGGGGGCCTCGGGCTCAGTGGCTAAGGTTAGCTCAAACTAATGCAGATCAAGCTTTACTCAGCTATGTGGCTAATAAACAAACGCAAGTGTCTCGCTTTTTAGCTTTACAAGAAGCGTTAGATTTACCTCAAATGCCTGAACGCTTAGAGTGTTTTGATATCAGCCACTCTAGTGGTGAGGCCACAGTGGCCTCTTGCGTTGTTTTTGATCAAGGTGGTCCTAAAAAGTCTGATTATAGAACCTTTAATATTGAAGGCATCACACCAGGTGACGACTACGCCGCTATGTCACAAGCTATCACCAGACGCTATACACGATTGAAAGAGAATCAAGGCATTATGCCAGATTTGCTTATTGTTGATGGTGGTAAAGGGCAAATAACGCAGGCTATTCAAGTGTTATCTGAGCTACAACTACAAGATCTCTATGTGTTAGGTGTTGCAAAAGGGGACACTCGAAAAGCTGGATTTGAGCGTTTGTTTAATGGCTGGACTGGAGAGGAAATTGCCTTACCCGACGACTCTTCTGCATTGCATTTGTTGCAGCACATTAGAGACGAGAGTCATCGATTTGCTATTACAGGCCATCGTGCGCGTCGAAATAAGAAGCGGACACAATCCAACCTTCAACAAATAGATGGTGTTGGTCCCAAACGACGGCAATCCTTGTTAAGCCATTTTGGTGGTATGCAGGATTTAACTAAAGCCAGTATTGATGAATTAGCAAAAGTTAAAGGAATTAGTCTTGATATGGCAGATACCATCTATCGTTCTTTACGCGGTGAAGATGGATAGGCTAAAATGTCATGATACACATTTACTTTTAAATATACTAAGCGGTTGATTATGTTAAACATTCCTAATTTGGTAACCTTGTTTCGTTTGGCATTGATCCCTTTTATTTTAGTGGCCTATTATTGGCCCTCTGAAAGTCGTTTTGTATGGGCTGCAGGGCTATTTGCTCTTGTTGCTGCGACAGATTGGCTGGATGGTTATTTGGCTAGAAAGCTTAATCAAGCTACTCCCTTTGGTGCATTCTTAGATCCAGTTGCAGATAAAATAACTGTAGCTGTGGCTTTAGTGGTATTGGTAGAAGCCTACTCAGAGCTGTGGTTAACTGTCCCCGCCATTATCATAATCAGTAGAGAGATAGTCATTTCTGCTTTGCGTGAATGGATGGCTGAAACAGGTAAAAGAGCCAATATAGCAGTGTCTTATATTGGTAAAGTTAAAACAACAATGCAAATGGGGTCTATTGTGTTTCTCCTAGCAACCCCCCCAGGGACTGCGATTGCTACCGTTGGGTTAGTGATGTTGTATGCTGCTGCGGCATTAACGATATGGTCTATGATGTTGTATTTATCAGCCGCATGGTCTCAGCTTAAAAAGGGGGCCTAGTAGCATGGCAAAACCTATTCCAATTACCGTAATGTTAGTTGATGACCATGAAATTGTCCGATTTGGTTTTAGGCGGCTTATTGAAACAACTAAAGATATTAAGGTCGTGGCTGAAGCTTGCAGTGGTGAAGAAGCCTGTATATTGGTACCAGAATATGAGCCAGATATAATTATCATGGATATCAATATGCCTGGTATCGGAGGCTTAGAAGCTATTATTCGTTTATGTAAGCGTGAACCTAAGCGTAAAGTGATCGCCTTAACCATGCATGAAACAGAGCCTTTTCCTACACGTGTTTTAGCCGCGGGCGCCAAGGGTTATTTAAGCAAGCGTTGCGCACCCCAGGAGCTTATCGTTGCCATTAGGCGTGTATTTAATGGTGGTGAATTTATTACGACTCAAGTTGCTCGTGAAATGAGTAAAACGCCTGGGGCTCAAGAGTCTGCAATTGAGTTGTTAAGCGCAAGAGAATTCCAGGTTTTTTCAATGTTTGCGGAAGGGCGTACAGCTATGGAAATAGGTGAAAAAATGAACCTAAACCACAAAACCATTCACAGTCACCGCTCCAATGTAATGAAAAAGCTTAAGCTAAAAACGACTGCTAATCTTGTTCAGTTTGCTATGCTTCAGGGAATTATCCCAAGTTAATTGTTAACCTTTGGCTACTACTTTTTCATTCACTGGTCTGCGGCTGACTACAATGCCAAATAAAATGGCAAGTAAAGCTACCATGTCGTGCCACACTATTAATTCTCCCAACACTAGTGCACCTATAAAGTAGGCAACCACTGGTATGAGGTAATTGATATTAGATAAGAATGTCGGGCCAGCACGTTGAATGAGTGCAAATAAAATGATGGCGGCCACGCCTGTAGGGAAAACACCCAGCCATACAATGGTGAATACAGCTGATGTGGAGACAAATTTCCAATCAATATAAAATGCCGAAGGCCAGATACCTAGGCTTATGACTGCTGCACAAATCGTCACTCCAGTGCTCACTACGGCTGAACTATAAGTAGGAAGGCGTCTGGCTATAATGCTGTTAGTGGCATAAAGAATGGCTGCTGTTAATATTAGTAAGCAGCCAATTAAACTGTTTTGGGATCCTAGTATGGTAGGCCCCAAGATCAGTATGACGCCTCCAATACCAAAGACAAAGCCCAATAACTTATTTCGATTTAGGTTTTCATCTGCAATGAAAAAATGTGCCAAAATTAATGTCATTAGTGGCATTATCGCCATTAATAATCCAGCCATCCCTGAAGTGACATAAACTTGACCCTTTGCGATAAGCCAATAGGGTAGGACACTGCCTACAAGTCCTAGAAGCATGAAGTGAGCCCAAGCAATGGGCTTAGAAGGAAGGCGCTTGCCTCGAGCTAACATGAAGATTATCAATACCAGGGCGCCAATAGACAGTCTAAGTACGACTACTTGATCAGGTGTAAATGTTCGCAAGCTTACCTTTATCGCTAAAAAGGACGTTCCCCATAAAGCTACCAAAGAAAACAATAATACCCAATTAATTAGTTGCTCTCGGTTCAATGACATTAATCAATCTTCTCTTTGTCAGCTAAAGGCAGGTCTTTAACTGTTTTAAGGTAGCCAAGTAGCTGCTTCCGGGTGTTGTCCTCTAGCATGATTTCTGCCACTTTTTCTGCAGTAGCTTCGTCAATCCCGGCATTTTCAACCAAGTCAGCAATGAAGTAAAGGACATCCGTACGGTTGTCTAAATCCTTTGCTAATTTAATGTCCATGAATTCTCCGATAATTGTGCCTGCTTTACTGACGACTTGATGTACTGTGCGAATTGTCATTGGTTGTCCATAATTTGAGCTACTGTATGTGCGTACAGTATAGGGTTGTGGTGTCGGAATAACTAGTATTTATTTACTTTGCATTACAAAAGGCAACTCGAATAATCTAATTTAACATAATATACATTATGCGAAGTTAAATATAGCTAATAAATAGAGCTATCGGTATACTAAACCCACTTATTCTCGTTACTATTAAAGAAATTATTTTGGCTAAAATCAGTTCAAGCATTGCTTCGCACATCCCTTGCCCGGTGTCGGAGCGACTCAAACAAGCACGAATGCAACGTAAGTTTTCGCAGCGCGGTTTAGGTATAGCAGCCGGTATTGATGAAGCCTCAGCTAGTGCTCGCATGAACCAGTATGAACGTGGCAAGCATGTGCCAGATTATAAAATGTTATGCAGTTTGGCGGGTGTATTACGGGTACCGGTACCATACTTCTATGCAAATGATGACGATGCTAAGCTATTGCTGAATATGGCATTGCTGTCTAATGAACAGCAAGAATTGATTCGTGAGCTTGTAAAGCGACTTAATTTTAACCTATAAAGTGGCTGACTTTTTAAAGATTAATTAACGCTATAGCGGTGTATATATTGACCATTTTTTAAGGTAAATAATACTTCTAAACCAGCATGGCGTATGGGCGCAAAGTCTTGAGTTGCACAAAGGTTTTGCTCAGATACATACGATTCGTGATCGCTTCCATCTGTTAATATATGGTAGAAAGGTTGTTTTTTATCGATAGGAGGCTGGCCCAAGCTTGCCATGGTTTTACAGGCTTCTTGATACCATTTTTCATCGAGTGAGTACTCAAAATCAATATCAAATATCACGCCGCGAAAACCAAAGTGTTTGTGCGCTACTACTTGGCCTATATTAAACTGCGCGTGGGAAGTCTGCATTAAACTACTTACTCATTTCAAGTGAACAAATTTAATTATACGCTTTTTCATTAGACTCTACCAAGTAGGTTTAACTTATTTGGTGATCTATTAGGGTTTTGTTTGTAATAATAAGTTGTATTATTGACCCTTTTTTACATTTTTTTTAAGGAATATCCTAGCTTCTTCAGCTAGTTAGACTACAATAATGACTATTGTTTAAATCAGGAGCATATCGATGCAAGACCAAATTCAATTTTCAAGCGATTCAAGAGAATCTGCGTTAGCTACAAACAAGGTATTACGCAATACCTATGCCCTACTTTCTATGACGCTTATATTCAGCGCAGTGACCGCAATGATGGCTATTTCTAGCAACGCTGCCCCGGTCAATTTTATTGTGCAAATAGTCGTTTTATTTGGTACATTATTTGCCCTTCACAAATTTAAAAATTCAGTTTGGTCTATTCCACTGGTATTCTTTTTCACTGGATTTTTAGGTTATACAGCAGGCCCTATTGTTAACTTCTATTTAGGGATGGCAAATGGTGGTGACATTGTCACTACAGCTTTGGCTATGACAGGCATAACCTTCTTAGGTTTGTCAGCGTACGCTGTTTCAACCCGAAAAGACTTCAGCTTTATGAGTGGTTTTTTGATGATGGGTTTGATCGTTGTGATTGTTGCATCATTGGCAAATATCTTCTTTGCAATTCCTGCGTTATCTCTAGCTATAAGTGCTGTGGGCGTATTAGTATTTTCAGGCTTTATTTTGTATGATACTAGCCGCATGGTAAATGGTGGCGAAACTAATTACGTCATGATGACCGTAAGCTTGTATCTTAACATCTACAACTTATTCTTGATGTTGTTGCACCTTACAGGTGCTCTAAGTGGCGACGATTGATCTCGGTAAATATGTCACTAATTAACGGAGCCCCGCCTTTTGGCGGGGTTTTTGTATATGTCTGATTTGATTAAGCCTCCTGCCTTACATAGTTCCCATACGTCTTTAACCTATACGGTTATAGTGCGCTGCGGTCCTCATCAACAAGGACAGTCACTGTCAGCCTTTGAATTTACTAAAGAGCTTTTGGTGCAAGGACATCAGGTGCTTAGAGTCTTTTTTTACCAACAAGGCGTGCATCTGTCTTCAAGCCTAAGAGTAATGCCACAAGATGAGCTCGATCTAACTGCGCTTTGGCAGCAGTTAAGTTTAGATTATGATTTAGAGCTTGGTGTGTGCATTGCTGTAGCCTTGCAGTCTGGTATTGTTGACCAACAAGAGTGTCGCCGTTACGAGCTTAGTGCCGTTAACCTGGCTCCCCAGTTTACATTGATGGGCCTTGGGCAGCTTGCGTCAGCCAGTGTTGAATCGGATCGCTTAGTGAGCTTTGGAGGATAATCTATGTCATGCTTAATGATTCTTAGCTGTGCACCATATGGGTCTCGAAGCGCTAAGGAATCCTTAGATGTTGCTTTGGTTTTAGCTGCTTTTGAACAACAACCTGCTATTTTGTTTCTTAATGAAGGTGTGTTGCAGCTTCTTCCTGCTAGCAAGTGCCCTGCTACCCACAAGCATATTGGTAAAATTATTAGTGCCTTATCGATGTATGACATTAACGAGCTATGGATAGAACAAGAGTCATTGGATCAGTTTGGTTTAACAAAAGAAGACTTAAGCCAGCCCGTAAATGTGATTTCTCGTGCGAAGGTTTCAGAACTTTGCAGTCAGTATGATCAGCACATGGTGTTTTAATTATGGCTATACTTCATATTATCGCTAAACACATGGGACAAGACGCGTTAAGCATCTTAGTAGAGCGAAGTAGTCAAAGTGATGCCTATATATTTATAGATGATGGTGTATATGTCCTACTTAGCCAAAGGTTTAAAGCTTTGAATGCCTCAATACATAAGGAAGATAGGCGCGTGTACGTGATGGCTAAACATGCCATTGAGCGTGGAATACCACAAAATAACTTCAGCGAAGTCACACTAATTAATATGGCTGATATGGTGCGCTTAACTTCAAGCTATTCGTCTTCTATAAGTTGGTAATATGCACTTACAAACAGATAAAGATGGCTATTTAAAGAATTTAAATGACTGGAACCCAGAAGTCGCTAAATGGTTGGCATCAAGTGTCGATGTGACCTTGGAAACTGAGCATTGGGAGGTGATTAATGCACTTCGGGTATTCTATGCTGACACAGGTGTATCCCCAGCCATGCGTATATTGGTGAAAATTGTTAAGAAAAATATAAGTGAGGACAAGGGTAACAGTATTCATTTGTTAACCTTATTTCCAGGTAGCCCCGCAAAACTGGCTGCCAAAATTGCAGGCCTACCTAGGCCCACAAACTGCCTTTAAAGCCTTTACTAGGCTTTTGCTGAGAGTACGGTAATACCGCCCATGTAGGGCACAAGTACCTCTGGCACTATGACACTGCCGTCTACCTGTTGGTAGTTTTCTAAGATCGCAAGTAATGTGCGCCCTACTGCCAAACCCGAACCATTCAGGGTATGCAACAATTCGGGCTTTCCTGTTTCTGGGTTACGCCACCTTGCTTGCATCCGTCGTGCTTGGAAATCACCCATGTTAGAGCACGAAGAAATTTCACGATATTTGTCTTGGCCAGGTAACCAAACTTCAAGGTCGTACGTTTTAGTTGCCGAAAATCCTAAATCACCACCACACAGAATCACTTTGCGGTAGGCTAAACCCAAACCAACCAATATAGCTTCAGCATGGCCTGTAAGCTCTTCTAGAGCTGCTGTTGAGTGACCAGGTTCAACCATTTGTACCATTTCAACTTTTTCAAACTGATGCTGGCGCACTAAGCCTCTTGTGTCTCTACCGTGGCTGCCCGCTTCGCTTCGAAAGCAGGGAGTGTGGCATGTAAAGCGCAAAGGTAACTTGCTTGCATCTACTATTTCATCGCGCACAAGGTTAGTTACGGGAACCTCAGCGGTAGGAATAAGATACAAATCTCGCTCGCCTGGCACTTTAAATAAATCTTCTTCAAACTTAGGTAATTGACCAGTTCCACGTAATGATTCGGCATTGACCAAGTAAGGTACATAAACTTCTTCATAGCCATGATCGTGAATATGAGTATTTAACATATATTGAATAAGGGCTCGGTGCATACGTGCCAATTGTCCCTTAAGCACCATAAAACGTGCACCAGTAATCTTAATAGCTGCGCCAAAATCCAAACCTTCAAGTGCTTCAGCTAAATCAACGTGATCCTTTATCGGAAAATCAAACTGAGGCTTATCGCCCCAAACCAATACCTCTTGATTATCATCCTCAGTAGTACCTGGAGGCACACTTTGATGAGGAATATTGGGTATAGTCATAAGCATAGCGCTTAAGTCATCTTGCACATGTTTTAGCTGTGTTTTTTTAGCATCAAGTTGGGTTGCAAATGAGCTCACTTGGGCCATAATCTCTGTGGTGTCTTCACCCTGAGCTTTAAGTTTACCTATTTCTTTAGATTTTGAATTACGCTCGCTTTGTAAGTTTTCAGTATCAATCTGTAACTTTTTACGAGACTCCTCCATGTTATTTAACTTGTCTACATCAAGCTCAAAGCCTTTCTTTAACAGCTGTTTAGCCACTTCTTGCGGCGTATTGCGAACCAATTTTTGGTCTAACATGAAATATTCCTACGGTAAAACGATAGTGAGTATAGGGTAAATTATATTTTTATAGCAAACGGCCAAAATACAAGCCAACAGTCACACCTATTAAACTGATACAGACATTTGCGAAAATGTTACCTAGCGCCATGAGCCATTCGCCTTGCTCTATAAGGCGAATGGAATCTAATGAAAAGGTAGAAAAAGTAGTGAACGCACCTAGCAAGCCAACGATTAAAAATGGCCGTGAAGCAGGAGGCAATATGCCCTTCTCTTCGATAAGCACATAAGCTAAACCTATTAGTAATGAGCCGACAGAGTTGGTCAGCAGTATCGCCAACGGGAAGCGTCCACTGTAGATACCTGATAACCAGTGCTGAAGTCCAAAGCGGCCTATGGCGCCAAAAGCACCTCCACAGGCGATAGCAACTAACTGACCGACGATTAGATTCTCCCCTACGATTTATATGGCGCTATTATAGCTTACATAAGTGGCTATTTATAACGCTGTTGATCACTATTTTGGTTCAGCTGAGCTAGTTTTTCTAACTTTTCAGAGATTTTTCCTTCAATACCTCGATCACTTGGGAAGTAAAGGACATGTTCAGCTAGCTCTTGTGGCATGTAACTTTCCCCAGCTGCAAACGCCATTGGTTCTGAGTGAGCATATCGATAGTCTGCTCCATGACCCATGGATTGAGCTAAACTGGTTGGAGCATTACGCAGGTGATTAGGTACATCATAATCTGGCTGTTCCCTTGCAAGTTGCATAGCGGCTTTAAAGGCTAGATCAACTGCGTTGCTCTTAGCTGCACAAGCACAGTAAACAGTGGCATGAGCAATGGCGCGGTTACCTTCAGCCGGCCCTATTCGTTCAAATACCTGCCAGGCATTTACTGCAACCTGCAAGGCCCTTGGATCGGCATTACCAATGTCTTCAGAAGCAATGGCTAGCAGTCGTCTGGCAATATATAATGGATCGCATCCTGCATCTAACATTCGAGCCAGCCAATATAATGCCCCACTTGGATCAGAACCACGCACAGATTTATGAAACGCTGAAATCTGATCGTAAAAGATGTCTCCACCTTTATCAAAGCGTTTTGGGCTAGTTTGTAGTACCTGCTCTAGAACGCTATTGTCTATAATTAACCTGTCATCTTGTATTTCTGCAATGTCGGTAGCTATTTCTAATAAATTCAATAATCGCCTTGCATCACCATCGGCTGCCTGCAGTAAAAGCTTGCGCTGTGGAGATTGAATGTCAATGTTTAGCTTGCCTAAACCTCGATCACAGTCAGTAATCGTTTGCTCTAGCAACCCACCTAATTCATCTTCTGATAAAGACTTTAGGATATACACTCTAGAGCGCGACATTAAGGCGTTATTAAGCTCAAACGCTGGGTTTTCTGTAGTGGCACCTACAAAAATAAAGGTACCATCTTCAATAAATGGTAAAAATGCATCTTGTTGAGACTTATTAAATCGATGTACTTCATCGACAAATAAGACGCTGTCTCGACCAGATTGAGCGCGGACTTGCTGCGCTTCAAAAACTGCGGATCTAATGTCCTTGACGCCAGACATCACAGCTGACAAAGTCATAAAATGTGCATCACTAGCTTGGCTCATCAATCTAGCTAGTGTGGTTTTACCTACACCAGGTGGACCCCACAAAATCATGCTATGAAGCAAGCCTTGAGTTAATGCTTTATCTAGGCTTTTACCTTCACCTAATAGGTGAGACTGGCCGGCATATTGAGCCAAAGTTTGCGGCCTCATGCGGCTAGCTAATGGCTGGTAACCAGAAGTTTCTTGTGCGAACAAGTCATTTTTCAAAGTTGATCCATCTCCAACACATCGACTCCTATTGGCGCCACAAACTCAAATAAATCATCTGTTACTTTAGGGTTAAGCACCACATTATTAAATATTAAACTGGTTTTTTGGTACATTGAGTCTTCTAGCTGCATTTCTAATAATTGGTTGTTTTTGAAATTCAATCTAAGTTTTTGATATAAGCTCTCTGGGTCTTTCGGTGTAAGGCTATAAAGTACTAAATCATTATCTGTACGTTTCATCATTACTGTGAATTTTTCGCCTATATTTACTCCATCACCACTAAGTAGTAACGCGGGAGTATTAGTTGTGCGTTGATCTAAAGCTTGCACAGTGACCTGTTCTAAGTCTTTATCATAGACCCAAAGGCGTTTTCCGTTGCTCACGATTAGTTGTGCAAAAGGATCTTGTGTTTGCCACCAAAATCGATTGGGTTGAGCTAAGATCATGTGTCCGTGAGTTTCTTGCAATCGGCTACCACTAGCATCCAATACATATTGCACAAAGTCAGCTTCGATATTGGTTTGATTACCAAGTTGGTTGCTTAGAGATTGTGCAGCAGTCTGTGCAAGACTCAAGTTGCACAGGGTGATGCTCATTATAAATACGGCTAAGCGCATGATGAATCCTTTATATAATTTAATCACGAGGCGCAGGTGGAGCCAAAACTTCTCGGCTACCATTATGTGCCGGTGCAGTAATTACACCAGCAGCTTCCATCGCTTCTATCATCCGGGCTGCACGATTATAACCAATTTTAAATTTTCGCTGCACAGAGGATATAGACGCTCTTCTAGTTTCTGTAATAAATGCTACAGCTTCATCGTACAAACGGTCTTTATCTTCTTCAAAAGCGCCTTCTGAAGAGGCCAAACCAAATCCGGCTTCTTGATCGTAATTGCCCTCTACAATGGCGTCGATAAATTGGGGAGCGCCCTGCTTTTTCCACGCATCTACTACGCGATGAACTTCATCATCACTTACAAACGCTCCATGCACACGCTCGGGCATGCTTTTACCAGGTGGCAAATACAACATATCACCATGACCTAATAGGCTTTCTGCACCACCTTGGTCTAGAATAGTTCTAGAATCAATTTTAGAGCTCACCTGAAACGCAATGCGAGTGGGCACGTTAGCTTTAATCAGCCCTGTAATAACGTCTACTGAGGGACGTTGGGTGGCTAGTATAAGGTGGATACCAGCGGCCCTAGCCTTTTGAGCTATTCGAGCAATGAGTTCCTCTACCTTTTTACCGACTACCATAATCATGTCAGCAAACTCATCTACTACAACTACAATATAAGGTAACGGATACAAATACGGACGATCATCGATGTTTTCGCCATTGGCTTCGTCAGGTACCCAAATAGGATCTAAAATAAGGTCTCCAGTAGTAACTTTTGTATTGAATCCTGCAAGGTTTCTTACCCCTTGAGAGGCCATTAATCGGTAGCGCCTTTCCATTTCAGCCACACACCAGCGAAGACCACCGGCAGCTTCTTTCATGTCTGTAATTACAGGTGCTAACAAATGTGGAATGCCATCATAAATAGATAATTCCAGCATTTTAGGGTCTACCAACAACATACGCACTTGGTCTGGTGTTGATTTAAGTAATATGCTCATGATCATGGCATTAACACCAACAGACTTACCAGAACCTGTTGTGCCAGCAACCAATAGATGAGGCATTTTTGCTAGGTCAACTACCACAGGTTTGCCAGCTATATCGTTACCTAAAGTGAGCGTTAATGGGCTAGTAGAAGATAAGTATGGCTTACTTCCAATCACTTCACTTATACGTACCATCTCGCGATGCTGGTTGGGAATTTCAATACCTATAACAGATTTCCCAGCAATCACTTCTACAACACGCACGCTCATGACTGCCATTGAACGGGCTAAGTCTTTAGAGAGGTTGCTTATCTTACTCACCTTAGTACCAGGTGCTGGACGTATTTCAATCCGAGTAATTACTGGTCCAGGGTTTACCTCAACTACCTCTGCAATCACGCCAAAATCCAGTAACTTAGCTTCTAATAGCTGGCTTAATTCTGTGAGCTCTTCTTCAGTAACAACTGGGTTAAGGCTAGCTGTTGGTGGGTCCAGTAAGCTTAATGGGGGTAAACTTTTATGTTTGGTCACTTTACCATCTTGCTCAGCTTGTGAAGAGCCAGTGTCTTGTTTATGTGTTTGAGACAAAGGTACTATTTTCACTTCTTTGATTTGCGCAACTTCGCTAACTACAGTTGTGGGTGAGGCTGCAGAAGATAGCGCTGGAGAAGAGGCCCTAATATGAGGTTTAGGATCAGCAACTGGTGTAGTAAAGGCGTCCTGTGCCTGTGTTTTTTGTGTCCTAGTAGTTTTGTTTTTTGTTGTTTGACCATCTAGTGCAGCGGCAACGTCATCTACACTGAAATCATCTAAGTGACTAGTAAAACTTGCACTTTGAGGTGGCGAAGGTGTTTGTGAGCTTTGTGTTGTTAGCAAAGAAGACATGGTTTCTTGGGACTTCAATGTAGGCTCTTTTGAAGTATTTTCTACACTTTTTTTAGAGAACAAGTAAGTTGTAATAGATTGCCACATTGCTTTTATAGAAGAAGTTATACTCAAGCCCTTTGGTGATTTGGTGCTTGGGCTCACGTAGCTTTCTTTTACTGTTTTTACTTTAATCTCTTGTGTGTTGCTGTGACTAAATAAACTTTGATACAAATATTGATACCAATAAATGCTATGACGACCTAGTGTCTCAGCGATAACTCCCCAGCGTAATTGCCAAAAATGGCTAATCGCAAGGGTTAGTGCAGTCAGTAGAAGGATATTGGTGCCGATCATGCCCAAGGCTTGGTTAAGTGGCAAACCGAATGTTAACCCCAGTAGGCCCCCACTGCTTTGTGGGTAAGTTAGATGTGAGCTGGCAATGTGGATGGAAGCATAGATACATGATGTAATGATTAAAGTACAAAGGGCGAGCATTTTAAACCACACACTATTGCCTATATCTTGTTTAACCCGGTGAGACTGACCAAGAAAACGAGCCACCTCATATTGTATAAGTAAAATAGGGATTAGATAGGCTACTACGCCTAAAGCCCAAAAGCACAAATCTGCTAAAATAGCTCCAAAGGTTCCGCCGGCATTATGAATATTAGCAACACCAAAGGCTTGAGTTGAGGTAGGGTCGCGGGCATCAAAAGTAATCAAAACGACTAATAAATAAATACTAAAAGCCAATAAAGCAAGATGATAGCCACTCCAGCTCAATCGCTGTATCCAATTTGATGTGACATTATTGCTTTGTTTTATTGTTGCGCGTGGATTATTTGTGGCCACTAATGTGTTCCTTGTGAATATGTCTGGTTTGAGCAAACTTTACCTATGATACGCAATCCTGATAGTTCAACCAAGCTTAATTATCTACTAAGGTGGCCGTGACTTAGAGTATATTGCATCTAACGGTAAAAAAGTGACTAGCACCGTTTGCAATAGGGTTTGGGAGTAATATACTTGCCCCAACTGACCTGAAAACTTCATTACATCATAAACCTATGCCTGTATACCAACTAGATGCCAATGAATATTGGTTTCCACCCGTATCTGAAGCGATTGACGACCCCCAAGGTCTGCTGGCCATTGGCGGTGATCTATCCGTGCCAAGGCTATTGCATGCCTATCAATGTGGTATTTTCCCCTGGTTTTCTGAACAAGACCCTATTCTTTGGTGGGCACCTAGCCCTCGTATGGTGGTGGCTCCAGATGAAATTCATGTGTCTAAAAGCATGCTTAAATTAATCCGCAAAACTCCATTAGTTGTCACTATGGACCAGGCTTTTGAACGTGTAGTGAGTGCTTGTGGTTCGACACCAAGAGGCGATCAATTAAGCCAAGACAGCTGGATTACTCCAGAAATGCAGCACGCATATACGCAATTATATCAAGGTGGATATGCTCATAGTGTTGAAGTTTGGGCTGGAGGCGAATTAGTAGGCGGTTTGTATGGCATTGCTCTTGGACGCTTGTTCTTTGGAGAATCCATGTTTAGTAAAGTAGATAACGCATCTAAAATAGCCTTCATCCATCTTGGGAAAAGATTAGCACAATGGGAATTTGTGTTAATTGACTGCCAAATGCATACACAACACTTGGCAAGCCTTGGTGCTAAAGAGGTCGAAATGGAGGACTTTCAAAACTATTTAGAACAAAATCTAACCTATGGGTTGGATAGCTTGTGGGAGCCAATGGTATAGTCTTGTTTACTGCACGTTCAACTTGGTTAAAGAGTGATTTCTTATCTCATCATCTATAGATATTAATACCTTAGTGTTTCACGCAACACCAGAGCATAACTGTAGCTACTTAGAAAATAGGCAATCTAGGTCAATTTTCTTAAGTCCAGAACAGTCATTAGATGAATCGATCTATATGCAGCTTACTGACATTGGTTTTAGGCGCAGTGGTAAACATATTTACCGACCTTGGTGTGAAGGTTGTGGTGAGTGTAAGTCTGTGAGAGTGCCCCTGAGTGGTTATAAAGAGAGTAAAAGTCAAAAGCGTGTGCTAAAGCGAAACAATGATCTGCAGGTTAGTTTTGAGTTGCCTTCTGTTACAGATGAAATATACGCTTTGTATGAGCGTTATATCTGCCAAAGACACAGTGATGGCGATATGTACCCACCCTCAATGGCACAGTTTGAAGATTTTTTATGTGATTCGCCATCGTCTAGTAATACACGGTTTATTTGTTTTAGGTTAGACAAAAAACTATTGGCTGTTGCCGTAGTTGATATGCTGCCTGCAGGAATATCGGCGATTTATACCTTTTTTGATCCTGACTACCATGCCAGAAGCTTGGGGCGTTTAGCTGTGCTTTGGCAGATACGTTGGGGAAAATCTCAAAAAATGAGTTTTGTTTATCTTGGTTACTGGATAAAAGAGTGTCAAAAAATGTCTTATAAAACTGAATATCAACCTTTAGAAGTGTTTGACGGTGTGGATTGGCAAACGCTAGCGCCGCTCTAACCTTATATAGGTCTTTTGCTCGCTTTTTGTACATGATTACTGCATAATATCGCGCAATGTAGAAATGATAAATTTTTGTAATAACCCTTGAGGCTTTAATGGCTAAAGAAGACCAGATTGAAATGGAAGGTACTATTATTGATACCTTACCTAATACTATGTTCCGTGTAGAATTGGAAAATGGCCACGTGGTCATCGCCCATATATCCGGTAAGATGCGTAAGCACTATATCCGTATTTTAACGGGTGACAAAGTTAAAGTAGAGCTTACGCCCTATGACTTAACTAAAGGCCGCATTACCTATCGCGCCCGTTAGTTAACTAGCATTAAAAGCAATAAAAAAAGCACCATAGGTGCTTTTTTTGTCTTTAGCTTAAGCAGGATCTAATAACTTAACTGCACGCTTACTAGGCTTGCTAGTTAAGGTTATTTTATCATCCTTTATACCTACCAGTAATTTACCGCCTGCCGCTGCAAGATTTCCAAACAGTAATAACTGCGCCATAGGCTTCTTTAGTTCTTGTTGGATAAGTCTTGCCATGGGCCTTGCTCCCATCTCTGCGTCATACCCTTTCTCTCCAAGCCATGCCCTAGCATCATCACTTACTTGAAGGTGCACTTGCTTGTCTTCAAGCTGTACTTGTAGTTCCACCAAAAATTTGTCCACCACTCCCAAAATAACGTCTTTTGACAGCGTATTAAACTGGATAATATCGTCAAGCCGATTACGAAATTCTGGGCTAAATAAACGTTTAATAGCGCCCATACCATCAGAGCTATGATCCTGCTTGGTGAAGCCAATTGAGCCACGGCTGATTTGTTCAGCCCCAGCATTGGTTGTCATCACTAAAACAACATTTCGGAAGTCAGTTTTTCGGCCGTTGTTATCAGTTAAGGTGCCGTTATCCATCACCTGAAGTAGTATATTAAATACTTCTGGGTGTGCTTTTTCTATTTCATCAAGCAGTAATACGCAATGAGGTGTTTGTGTTACCGCTTCTGTAAGTAATCCACCTTGATCAAACCCTACATACCCAGGAGGTGCTCCAATCAATCGCGAAACTGTATGGCGTTCCATGTATTCGGACATATCAAAACGCACAAGCTCAATTCCCATTACTCGGGCTAGTTGCTGTGTTACTTCGGTTTTACCAACGCCTGTAGGCCCTGAAAACAAAAAGCTACCTACAGGCTTATGAGGTGCATTAAGTCCTGCTCTGGATAATTTGATAGCATTTGCTAGAGTATCAATGGCGGTATCTTGACCAAAGACCACGCGCTTAAGGTTTTGCTCAAGAGAATGTAGCTGCTCCCGATCGGTTGCAGAGATACTTTTGGGTGGTATACGAGCAATATTAGCTACTATAGCTTCAATCTCTGTCACATCAATGAATGACTTACGATCTTCTGGTGAAAAAAGTTGTTGATAGGCTCCAGCTTCATCAATTATATCGATAGCTTTGTCGGGCATTTTTTTATCAGTAATATAGCGATCAGCTAAAACTGCTGCCGCATCTATAGCTGCAGGCGTGTATTCAACTTGATGATGGCTCTCATAACGCGATATAAGCCCTCTTAAAATAGCTTGGGTATCTATTACGCTAGGCTCGTCAACATCGATTTTTTGAAAGCGGCGAGCCAGAGCATGATCTTTTTCAAAAATACCCCGAAACTCAGTAAATGTGGTTGACCCAATGCAGCGCAATTTTCCAGAACTTAGTGCAGGTTTTAATAAATTAGAAGCGTCCATTGAACCGCCAGAAGCCGCGCCTGCGCCGATAATGGTATGTATTTCATCAATAAATAGAATGGCATTAGGTGTTTTTTCAATATCAGACAATAAACCTTTTAGACGCTTTTCAAAATCACCACGATACTTTGTACCTGCTAACAAAGCACCCATATCAAGAGAGTAGACTGTTGATGAGGCAATCACCTGTGGCACGTTACCTTGTTCAATTTGGTAAGCCAAACCTTCAGCTATGGCAGTTTTTCCTACGCCAGCATCGCCAACTAATAAGGGGTTATTTTTGCGCCTACGTGATAGCACTTGAACCAGCCGCTCCAGCTCCTTACCGCGCCCTATCAGTGGATCAATGTTGCCATTTCTAGCTTCAGAGTTTAAATCTGTGGTGTATTTAACTAAATCATTTGCTTCTTCACTTTCACCATCTAAAGATCTTTCAGACCCATCCATTTCTGTTTTGCTGACCCCATGAGAAAGGTAATTGACTATGTCTACTCTCTCCACATCTAATGAATCCAACAAAAACACCGACTGGCTTTCGGTTTCACTAAATATCGCGACTAAAACATTGGCACCGTTGACCTCTCCTTTTCCCGAAGACTGTACGTGAAAAACCGCCCGTTGCAACACTCGCTGAAAGCCAAGTGTAGGTTGCACATCATAATCGCCAAAGGATGAGTCTACTGCAGGGGTAGTATCATTAACAAATTTTTCTAGTGGTGTACGTAAATCATCCAATGTTACCCCGCAGGCTTTAAGCACAGCAGCACCTGATTGATTGTTAAGCAATGCCAACAGCAAGTGCTCTACAGTCATAAACTCGTGTCGTTTAGAGTTGGCGTATTTGTATGCTTCGTTTAAGCTTTGTTCTAAATCATTGTCTAACATTGTCTATTCCTTTAAGAAGCAGATTCAACTTCACATAGTAACGGGTGCTTGTGTTGTCTTGAATGCTGGTTTACCTGCATAGATTTGGTTTCAGCAACATCTTTTGTGTAGGTACCACATACGCCTTTACCTTGGGTATGCACTGCCAGCATGATTTGCGTGGCTTGTTCTTCATCATGATTAAAGAACCGGGCTAACACATCAATGACAAATTCCATAGGTGTGTAGTCATCGTTTAACAGTACTACTTTATATAATGATGGCTGAGCGACTTTAGGGCGAGTTTCTTCTATAACTTGTAAGTCATGATTATCATTAGGTATGTTTTCGTTATCTTGGCTCATTAGAGTGTTTTTATCGCTTTTGTAGTTAGTGTGATCAGTAAAATAAAAATAGGCATTAGTGCGTTCTAAATTTAACTAATATTTTAATCATAACGTTACTATTGGGCCTATGTCTGCATTTTTCCAGTGCAGAACTGTAAACGCCGGTAAATTTTTTTAAACAGCTATCTTCAACCATATTTTTACGTGATTAAAATTCACATAACCATTCTTTAGAGCTAAAAAAACCAGCCTAAGCTGGTTTTTTTATTGCTGCAATGCAGATATTACATATTGGCAATAATTGCATCGCCAAATTCTGAACAAGACAACAAGGTAGCGTCAGGCATTTGGCGCTCAAAATCATAAGTTACAGTTTTAGCGTTGATCGCACCTTCAGTGCCAGCAACGATAAGGTCAGCGGCCTCTAACCAACCTAAGTGACGTAACATCATTTCAGCAGATAGAATAATTGAACCTGGATTTACCTTATCTTGGCCAGCATACTTTGGTGCTGTACCGTGAGTGGCTTCAAAAATTGCAATATCATCACTTAGGTTCGCACCTGGTGCAATACCAATACCGCCTACTTCAGCTGCTAGTGCATCTGATAGGTAGTCACCGTTTAGGTTCAGTGTAGCAATAACGTCATAGTCTTCTGGACGTAATAAAATCTGTTGCAGCATAGCATCAGCAATGACGTCTTTAATAACAATGTTTTTGCCAGTGTTTGGGTTCTTCATTTCACACCAAGGGCCTTCACCAATTAAAGTAGCACCAAACTCCTGTTGAGCAATTTCATAGCCCCACTCTTTAAAGGCACCTTCGGTA
Organism: Oceanospirillaceae bacterium UBA7410; assembly: GCA_002470565.1. Taxonomy (GTDB): domain Bacteria; phylum Pseudomonadota; class Gammaproteobacteria; order Pseudomonadales; family Balneatricaceae; genus Njordibacter. The sequence continues at coordinate 45,531 of DKMQ01000039.1, forward strand.
AACTTCATGATATTACCCTTGTGAACCAAGGTTAATGAATCACGATTATTATCGATCGTGTATTGAATAGCTTTGCGAACTAAACGCTTTGTACCTTCTTCTGATACAGGTTTGATGCCGATACCACACATTTGGTCAAAGCGAATTTTAGTTACGCCCATTTCGTCTTGTAAAAACTTAATTACTTTTTCAGCTTCTGGAGAGCCTGCTTGCCACTCAATGCCGGCATAGATGTCTTCAGAGTTTTCACGGAAAATAACCATGTCTACATTTTGAGGCTTGATTACTGGGCTAGGCACGCCAGTATACCAACGCACTGGGCGCTGACAAACATAAAGGTCTAGTTCTTGGCGCAGGGCTACGTTCAAAGAACGAATACCACCACCCACTGGTGTGGTCAAAGGACCTTTGATGCCCACTTTGTATTCTTTAAATGCAGCTAATGTTTCTTCAGGCATCCAAGTATCAGCGTCATAGGTGACTGTAGCCTTTTCACCAGCGTATACTTCCATCCAGTTAATTTTTTTGGTGCCATTGAACGCTTTCTCTACAGCGGCATCTACTACTTTAAGCATTACTGGTGAAACGTCAAAACCAATACCATCGCCTTCAATATAAGGGATAATAGGATCGTTTGGTACGTTTAGAGAAAAGTCTGCGTTAACAGTAATTTTAGAGCCTTGCTCTGGTACTGTGATGTGTTGATATGTCATGAGTTCTCCGGGTGCTTAAAAAATAGCCTTGTGGCGTAGACAAAACGATTAATGCAATTGTTTTGTAGTCAACCTTAATTATAGCTTGAATGCCCCTGTAGGCCCAAGGAATCATGTAGTTATTTTACAAAATTCTAACAATTCACAGTACTAATAAAGGAAATTGTGTGTCTAGTATTTTAGTTTTTAATAAACCTTTTCAAGTCTTAAGTCAGTTTAGCAATGGCGAAGGCCGGGTTACTCTAGCGGATTATATTGATATGCCAAGCTACTATCCAGCTGGAAGACTGGATTATGATTCAGAAGGTTTGATGATATTAACCAACGATGGAGCACTACAGAATCAGATTGCTAATCCTAAGCATAAGTTAGAAAAAACTTACTGGGTGCAGGTAGAAGGTGCAGTAAATGAAGATCAATTAAAGTGCTTGCGTGCTGGACCTATACTTAAAGACGGCCCTACTAAACCTGCAAAAGTGAGATTACTGGGAGCCCAAGCCCACAGCCTATGGCCCCGAGTGCCCGCCATAAGAGATCGTATTTCTATACCAACCCAGTGGTTAGAAATTCGTATTAGTGAAGGTCGAAATAGACAAGTAAGGCGCATGACTGCAGCAGTAGGCTTACCCACTTTGCGTTTGGTAAGAGTGGCTATAGGTAATTGGCGCCTAAAAGGCCTGGATGTTGGCCAATGGCGCTTGGAAAATGCTTAACTTAGAAAAGCTCAGCTGGGCTGCCAACGTTTATTAGCTTGCTTATCAGATTCTTTAGCATCAACCCATTGCTTACCATGTTCTGTGATTTCAGCTTTCCAAAATGGTGCGTCTTGTTTTAAATAATCCATTACGAACTCACATGCACTAAATGCATCGCTGCGATGCCTTGAGGCCACTCCAACCAACACAATTTGTTCATGAGATTGTAGCCTGCCTACCCTGTGTATTACATGGATACCTTCTATAGGCCAGCGATCATGTGTTTTGTGTACTATTTCTTGTAAACATTTTTCTGTCATACCAGGGTAATGCTCAAGCTCCATAGCTTCTACTTTAGCATCATCTAAATCGCGAACTAAACCCACAAACAACACGGCTGCTCCTGTGCTGCTGGGGTTTATGTGCAGTAATGTTTGATAATGTTTGTTGATATCAAAATCTGCTTCTTGCACAAGGATAAGATCATTGTTTTTCATGCGTTTAAAAATCCCTGGAATATGTCCATAAGCCTAGGCGTAGAGGCCTGCTTCGGTTAAAATTAACGTCTAATTTATATTCTGTTTACCGCTTGAATCAAATCTATGAGTGAATCCAATTCTACACGCGTTATTGTCGGCATGTCCGGCGGTGTCGACTCATCTGTTTCTGCTTTGCTGCTAATGCAACAAGGGTATCACGTCGAAGGTCTGTTCATGAAGAACTGGGACGAGGACGATGGCACTGAATATTGTACCGCTAAGCAGGACTTAGCTGACGCACAGGCGGTATGCGACAAACTAGGCATTCATTTACACGCTGCAAACTTTGCTGCGGAGTACTGGGACAACGTGTTTGAGCACTTCCTTGCGGAGTATAAAGCCGGTCGTACACCTAATCCAGATATCCTTTGTAATCGAGAGATTAAATTTAAAGCTTTTTTAGATTATGCCAAAGTGCTGGGTGCAGATTATATTGCTACAGGCCATTATGTGCAGCGCACTGGTGAAGGTATTAACTGTAAACTAGTTAAAGGTTTAGATGGCAATAAAGACCAAAGTTACTTTTTGCATGCTGTAGGTGCTTTAGAAGTAAGCCAAACATTGTTTCCTATAGGTGCTATGGAAAAGCCTGAAGTGCGCATGATTGCAGAAGCTCATGGGTTGGCTAATCATGCAAAAAAAGACAGTACCGGCATTTGTTTTATTGGTGAGCGTCGATTTAAAGATTTTTTGCAAGACTACTTGCCTGCCCACCCTGGCAAAATCGAAACCGTGGACGGTGATGTCATCGGTGACCACCAAGGGCTCATGTACCATACCATTGGCCAACGTCAAGGTCTGGGGATTGGTGGCTTAGCTAATTACAATGAATCAGCTTGGTATGTAGTTGATAAAGATTTAGATCGCAATCGGTTAATAGTCACCCAAGGTAAGAATCACCCAAGCTTGTTTAAATCATCCCTAACCTGCCAACAACTTATGTGGGTTGATGGAATAGGTCCAGATTTGTCTCCCGACATATCTAAAGGAACACAAAGTAGGGAAGTTTTATTAATGGCCAAAATACGTTACCGTCAAGCGGATCAACAATGCACCATAACGGCCCTTTCAAGTGGCAATATAAACGTGGTGTTTGCAGAACCACAAAGAGCAGTAACACCAGGTCAATCTATCGTTTTTTATGATGGGCAAGTATGTCTTGGAGGAGCAGTCATTGATTAATCAACTGAGCCTCAACCAACAACGTGTGCTCGCCTTAGCAGGAATTATTCAGGCCGCTACCCTAGTCAATCAAGTGGCAACCACTGGTCAAGCTGATACACAAGCAAGCCATTGTGCCCTTTCTTCTCTTTTTGTAGCCAATCCTGAACGTACTGAAGACGTCTTTGGTGGTGAACAAGCTATACACAACTTGCGTTTAGGTTTAATTACTCTTAAATCTATTATGAATCAGGAACAAAGTTCAGGTATTAAAGATATTACGCGTTATGTCCTTGGCCTAATCCACTTACAAAGTAAATTGAGCAAACAGCCGCAGATGCTCAATGAAATTAGCACCCAACTTAACCATAGCCAAAGGCAGGTAGATTTGTATGAATTGGGCCATGCCAACGTGCTGGCAAGTGTGGCAGAAACGTATTCATCCACTTTGAGTAGCTTTAATTTTCGTATACAAGTTACTGGCAACCCTACCTACTTGCAGCAGCCTATGAACACCAACCGAGTACGCGCATACCTTTTAGCGGGTATACGAGCAACCACATTGTGGCGCCAATTAGGTGGCCGTAAATGGCACTTAATCGTGTTTAAAAATTCTTTGCAGCGTGAACTTGACGTGCTGCTTAACCAACTTAGTCATTAACCCAAACCAGGATTCCGTTATGGATTTATCATCAATCTCAGCCCTTTCTCCAGTAGACGGCCGTTACGGTAGCAAAACTGCTTCATTACGCCCTTATTTTAGTGAATTTGGTCTTATTTATAACAGAGTGTTGGTCGAGGTGCGTTGGTTACAATGCCTTGCAAATCACCCTCAAATTGGAGAAGTTTCGCCTTTAAGTGATGAAGCTAATGCTTTGTTGGAGCGTTTGATTAATAATTTTGATGAAACTCAAGCCCAGCGCGTTAAAGATATTGAAAGCACCACTAATCACGATGTAAAAGCGGTGGAATACTACATTAAGGAGCAGTTTGTAGGTAATGCTGAACTACATGCGATAAACGAATACGTACACTTTGCCTGCACTTCTGAAGATATCAATAACTTGTCTCATGGCTTAATGCTTAAAAATGGCTTAGAGCAAGTTATAGTGCCAGAAATGGCTAAGGTATTAGGGCATATTAAAAACCTAGCCCACACACATCAAAGCCAGCCCATGCTGTCTCGTACACATGGCCAAACTGCTTCTCCATCTACCATGGGTAAAGAGATGGCTAACGTTGCTGCACGTCTTGAACGCCAGTTGAAGCAGATCAATCAGATGGAGTTTTTAGGCAAAATCAATGGTGCTGTGGGCAACTACAATGCACATTATACGGCTTATCCAGAGATTGATTGGCAGGCTAATGCTCAAGTCTTTGTGGAAAGCCTAGGGTTAACCTTTAATCCTTACACTACGCAAATTGAACCACATGATTATATTGCAGAATTGTTTGACGCAATTGCTCGTTTCAACACTATTTTGTTGGATTTTGACCGTGACATTTGGGGATATATTTCCTTGGGTTTCTTTAAGCAAAAAACGATTGCTGGAGAAATTGGTTCATCAACAATGCCCCATAAGGTGAACCCCATTGATTTTGAAAATTCAGAAGGCAATTTGGGCATTGCTAATGCTTTATTACAACACTTGGCGAGTAAGTTACCTGTTTCTCGTTGGCAACGTGACCTTACCGACTCCACAGTATTGCGCAACCTAGGTGTAGGCTTAGCCCATAGTTTAATTGCCTACCAGTCGAGCATCAAAGGTATAAGTAAATTACAGCTTAATGCACAGCGTTTAGATGAAGATCTAGATAATGCGTGGGAAGTGCTTGCTGAGCCGATTCAAACAGTCATGCGCCGTTATGCTATTGAAGAACCTTACGAAAAGCTTAAAGCACTCACTCGTGGAAAAACGATTGATGCAGCCATTATGGCCGACTTTATTGATACATTAGAATTACCTCAAGCGGTTAAAGACGAACTCAAAACTTTAACGCCTGCAAATTACATTGGCAATGCCATCACCCAAGCAGCAGCGGTTTAATTGATGACTGATACCACCGGTTTTAGTGCCTCTACTATGGCTCCATTGAGCCATTTAGGTGATATGAGCGTAGCTATTTTTATTGCGGACTACTGGCAAAAAAAGCCGGTGTGTATCCGTAACGCAATTGCTTTTCAAGAAGCGCTTATCGAAGTGGATGAGTTAGCAGGATTAGCGTTAGAGTCTGAAGTAGAGTCGCGCTTAATTGAAAATAAAGGTGATATAAAAGATTGGTGTGTTACCCACGGGCCGCTTACAGAAGATGATTTCAATAAAGAGCGCAACTTTCCTTGGACGCTATTAGTACAAGGTGTTGATTGTTTTGTGCCCCAAGTGCATGACTTTCTAGCTAAATTTCGTTTTTTACCTAGCTGGCGTTTAGATGACATCATGGTTAGCTACGCTACAAAAGGTGCCGGTGTGGGCGCTCATTATGATCGGTACGATGTTTTTTTAATTCAAGGTGAAGGTCGCCGCCAATGGCAAATTGGCCAAACTTGTAGCGAAAACTCGCCCCTAATGGCTCATGATCAGCTGTCGTTATTAGACCAGTTTGAAATGGTAGAAGAGTTCGTTTTAAATCCTGGAGATATGTTGTATATACCACCACTTGTAGCTCATAAGGGTGTTGCAGTGTCAGATGCTTGCGTGACTTATTCAGTGGGTTTTAGATCGCCTTCCCATGCAGAAGTACTCACTACATTTGCTGATGAGTGCGGTATGAATATTAGTGCGGATCTGCGTTTGCAGGATCATGGCTTTACCGCTAAAAGTGGTGAGCTCAGTGCGGCTGATATAGAGGGCTTGATGACGTTTATGCGAGATCAAATAACCCCAGAAAATGTTGCTCAATGGTTTGGAAAGCACAGCACAGAGCCTAAGCACACTAATTTAGATATGGCTGAAGAAGCAATGGACCTTATTGAGTTAGAAAGCATTATCAATGATGGTTATGGTGTTTTAAGAGTATCCGAAGGAGTGCGTTTAGCCCACACCTGGCAAGGAGATGGTGGTTTAACCTTATTTGTTCAAGGTGACGCGCTACCCTGTCCTCCAGAGGCCGCTGCATTTGTAGAAGCGATCTCAAACCAATGGTTACTTGAAGTGGACGAGATGACTGAACTAGTCAAAAATGATGCGGCTAAGGCGATGCTTTTAATTCTGCATAACCAAGGCTATCTTTACTTTGCTGATGAGTAATTGGCTTTGATAAGCTACGGACTTGGCAGGTTCAGTAGTAAGTCATGAGGGGCAACTAAAATGCCATTGTTGTCCGCATACACAAACTGCCCAGGCACAAAGGTAACTCCACCAAACTGTACTTCTAAGTTAATATCCCCTAAGCCTCTTTTTTTAGTTTTCATAGGGTGTGTGGCTAGTGCTTGCACCCCTAAATTAATTTCACCAATGGCATTCACATCGCGAATGCAGCCATAAATAATGATCCCTTGCCAACCGTTGGATACTGCTTTTTCTGCTAACATATCGCCAAGCAAGGCACACCTTAGTGAACCTCCACCATCTACCACCAAAACTTTTCCAGTGCCATCTTGGGCAACTAGTTCACGTACTTTTGAATTATCTTCGTAGCATTTAAGGGTGACTATCTGTCCACTAAAGCACTCTTTTGCGCCAAAGTTGGCAAACATAGGCTCCACCACACGCACTTGGTCTTCAAACTGGTCACATAGTTCTGGTAATAAGTCTTTCATGCTGTGTATGTCCGGTAATTTGATAACACTGGTAAACTTTTAAACTATTGATTGGTTTTTTTAAACCATCTTAGGCAAGTAATTATCCGTTAAGAGATAGCGTTTTTCAACACACGTTATTGGGCAAGTAAACGCAAGATAAGTTGATACAAGGCACAAGTTAGTATCCAAGCTGGCATCCTTTGAGCCATATAGTCGGTCGCCAATAATTGCAAAGCCAGCTCCGCTAAGGTGCTTGCGTATTTGGTGCTTACGTCCAGTTTCAATGGTGACGCGAACTAAGGATAACTTAGCTTTTTCGTCATAAGTTAGTAAACTGGCATGGCTAGCGGCATGTTGCTCATCAATAGGCGAGTTTAGAAACAGTGTTTCTGGGAATAGCCCAGACACCAATGCAGTATAAGTCTTAATTATTTGTCGTTGCTCAAACAAACGACTAAGGCTGGTTGCCGCTGCTTTTGTATGAGCGATTAACATCAACCCTTGCGCAGCACGGTCTAGCCTATTAACAATAAATGCAGGGCGTTGAGGTTGATGATTCTGTTCGACCCAACGATTGATAGTGCAGTGATCACCCCACTTAGTGCCTTGGCTGAACATACCATAAGGTTTATACCACACACTATAGTCACCTTCATCTTTAATTAGCACTGCAGGAGTTACCTGAGTCTCTAGCACTTGCAGATCGTAATACAGGTGTATAGTTTGGCCTAGTTTAAGATGTTTATCAGCTCTTCTAAGCCGCCTATGGCTAGCGCCATTCTCACTCACCCACACAGCACCCTTTTTCATGGCCTGCTTAACCTGCTGTTTAGATAAACCGCTGGGTTGAGTTAGTAATTGTGCCGCAGAAATGGATATATCAGTGACTTCAACGTGATACTCAGGCATCGGGTACTCTTACCCAACCTTCCATTAACACTCTTGCACTTCGGCTCATAATCGCCTTGGTAGCCTGCCATTTACCATCACTTTGGTGTGCTTCAGCCCCTACTGTTAAAGTGCCAGATGGGTGACCAAAGGTGACTTTTGTGAGAGCCCCTCCTCCTGCTGCAATATTAACCAAAGTATTGGGAATAGCCGCAGCAGTGCCAATAGCTACGGCAGCAGTGCCCATCATGGCATGATGTAACTGCCCCATGGACATCGCCCTTACTAATAGGTCAATCTTATCAGCAGGCACATTGCTGCCACTGGATGAAGTGTAATCTTTTGGTGGGGCTACAAATGCAATTTTTGGGGTGTGCTGACGGGTTTTTGCATCATCAAGGTGCTCAAATAAGCCCATACGCACGCCACCATGTGCTCGAATGCACTCGAGTTTGATTAACGCCTTCGCGTCTGAGTTAATGTGCACTTGTAACTCTGCACCGGTATAACCTAAATCTTGCGCATTTAAAAAAATCGTTGGAATACCTGCGTTAATCATAGTCACATCAAAGGTCCCAATATTAGGCACTTCAAGTTTGTCGACCAAATTACCTGTAGGAAACATATTTGCGTCTGCTGCTGAGGGATTCATAAATTCTAGTTTTATTTCAGCTGCAGCAAAGGTGACGCCATCAAGCTTAAAGTCACCAAGCTCTTGGACTTGACCATTAGTGATAGGAATATGGGCAATAATGGTTTTTTTGATGTTTGCTTGCCAGATTCTCACTACTGCAATACCATTTTTGGGTATACGGCTTGAGTCTACTAATCCACTAGTAATAGCAAAAGCTCCTACTGCAGATGACAAATTGCCGCAGTTACCACTCCAGTCTACAAAGGCTTTATCAATAGATACCTGTCCAAATAGATAATCTACATCATGATTTGCCTGAGTACACGGGCTTAAAATGACGGTTTTACTAGTGCTTGAGGTAGCAGCGCCCATGCCATCAATTTGTTTACCGTATACATCAGGGCTGCCTATCACACGCAGTAACAAAGCATCTCTTGCAGGTCCTGGCACTTGGGCTGTGGCAGGTAAATCTAAAAGGTTAAAAAACACCCCTTTACTTGTGCCACCGCGCATGTAGGTGGCAGGAATTCTAATTTGTTGTTTAATACTCATAGGAAGTCCTAAGCGACACTTGTTGATTCAAGAAAATCTTGTGCAAAACGCTGTAAAACTCCACCAGCAGCATAAACACCTACTTCTTCTGCTGTGTCTAGGCGACAAGTCACACTCAGCGTTTGACTACTACCATCGATGCGGTTGACCACTAAGGTTAAATCGCAACCTGGGTGGGGAGTGCCAATAACGTCAAATTTTTCTGTACCATCAAAGCCTTGATTAATACGGTTATCACCTGCTTTAAACTCTAACGGTAAAACGCCCATTCCAACAAGGTTAGTGCGGTGAATGCGTTCAAACCCTTCAGCTACAATCACTTCAACACCTGCCAAACGCACACCTTTAGCAGCCCAATCTCTAGATGAACCTTGACCATAGTCAGCACCTGCGATAATGATCAGTGGTTGCGCGCGTTCCATATAGGTTTCAATGGCTTCCCACATACGCAGAGTATTACCTTCTGGCTCCAATCTTGCCAAGGATCCTTGTTGTATTTTACCAGCATCATCCGTACACATCTCGTTTAGCAACTTAGGGTTGGCAAAAGTTGCTCGTTGAGCGGTTAAATGATCACCCCTATGAGTTGCATAAGAGTTGAAATCTTCTTCTGGCAATCCCATTTTTGTTAAATATTCACCAGCTGCGCTGTTCGCAAGGATAGCGTTTGAAGGTGATAAATGATCAGTGGTAATGTTATCACCCAAAATGGCTAAAGGACGCATGCCTGTTAAAGTGCGCTCTCCTGCTAAAGCACCTTCCCAATAAGGCGGGCGACGAATGTAAGTCGTATTAGGGCGCCAATCATATAATGGACTGATCGAATTTTCTACTTTGCCTAGGTCAAACATAGGAATGTAGATTTGTTTAAACTGCTCTGGTTTCACACATTTAGCCACAATCGCATCAATTTCGTCATCTTCAGGCCAAATATCCTTAAGTACGACGTCATTACCTTGTTGATCTTGACCCAATACATCTTGCTCAATGTCAAAGCGCATAGACCCTGCAATTGCATAGGCTGCGACTAAGGGTGGGGAAGCTAAAAATGCCTGTTTTACATAAGGATGAATACGACCATCAAAATTGCGATTGCCTGACAATACGGCTGTCGAATATAGGTCTCGGTCAATAACTTCTTCTTGAATTTTAGGATCCAAGGCTCCACTCATGCCGTTACATGTAGTACAGGCATAGCCTACAATGCCAAAACCAAGCTGTTCCATTTCGGTGAGTAGGCCTGCTTCTTCTAAATAAAGCTTGGCTACTTTAGAACCTGGTGCAAAGGAAGATTTAACCCAAGGCTTACGCTTTAAACCTAAGCGGTTGGCGTTACGCGCCAAAAGGCCGGCTGCAATGACGTTGCGAGGGTTACTCGTATTGGTACAGCTGGTAATAGCAGCGATAATGACCGCTCCATCAGGCATTAAGCCATCATCTGCATCATGGTCATAAGCCTTAGCAATACCACGTTCTGACAAAGCTGAGGTAGGCAAGCGTAAGTGAGGGCTAGATGGACCGGCCATATTTCGCCCTACACTTGAGAGGTCAAACGTTAATACTCGGCCGTACTGTGCATCAACCATAGCATCAGCCCATAAGCCATTGGTTTTAGCATAGGTTTCAACCAAAGCAACCTGTTCAGGCTCGCGGCCAGTCAGATTAAGATAGTCGATTGTTTGCTGGTCTATGTAGAACAAACCAGCAGAGGCACCAAATTCTGGCGTCATGTTCGATATGGTAGCCCGGTCTCCTATGGTAAGGCTGTTAGCGCCCTCACCAAAGAATTCAAGATAAGAAGATACTACTTTTTGTTGACGTAAAAACTCAGTGAGTGCCAACACCATATCAGTGGCAGTAATGCCTGGCTGGCGCTTACCTGTAAGTTCTACTCCAATAATATCTGGAAGGCGCATCATAGATGCCCTGCCCAACATTACATTTTCTGCTTCTAGTCCGCCCACACCTACAGCAATCACACCCAACGCATCGATATGTGGCGTATGGCTGTCGGTACCAATACAAGTATCAGGATAGGCTAAGCCATCACGATTTTGAATCACAGGTGACATTTTTTCTAAGTTGATCTGATGCATAATGCCATTACCGGCAGGAATTACATCAACGTTTTCAAATGCTGTTTTAGTCCATTCTATAAAGTGAAAACGATCGTCATTACGGCGGTCTTCAATGGCCCTATTTTTGTCAAAGGCATCAGCATCAAAACCACCGTGCTCTACAGACAATGAGTGATCCACAATTAACTGCGTGGGCACCACCGGATTTACTTTTGAAGGATCGCCACCTTGGTCTGCAATGGCATCTCTTAACCCCGCTAAATCCACTAAGGCTGTTTGACCTAAAATATCGTGACACACTACACGCGCTGGATACCAAGGAAAGTCTAAGTCTTGTTTACGATCAATTAGCTGCTTTAACGATGCAGTTAACATGGTTGGATCACAACGACGTACCAACTGCTCCGCTAAGATCTTGGAGGTATAGGGTAATTGAGCATAGGCACCTTTACTAATATCATCAATGGCTCTTGGGGTGTCAAAATAATCTAGCCCAGTATCAAGCAAGGTTTTACGGTAGTTGGTATTGATCATTATTAATCTCTTTTCTCAATATCTACCCACTGGGCAGTTTCAGGGCCGGTATAATCAGCACTTGGGCGAATGATGCGGTTATTAGTGCGCTGCTCCATTACATGAGCTGCCCAGCCTGTTAAGCGGGACATCACAAAAATAGGCGTGAATAACTTGGTAGGAATGCCCATAAAGCTATAGGTTGAGGCATGGAAAAAATCTGCATTACAAAAAAGTTTCTTTTCACGCCACATGACTTCTTCACAGCGTACAGACACTGGATACAAGTGAGTATCACCGACTGATTCAGCCAGTTTTTCTGACCAACCTTTGATGATTACGTTACGTGGATCAGACTCACGATAAATGGCATGGCCAAAGCCCATGATTTTATCTTTACGAGCAAGCATGCCCATGATGTCTGATTCTGCTTCATCAGGTGTTTTCCACTGTTCGATCATGTCCATAGCAGCTTCGTTTGCCCCGCCATGTAACGGACCTCTTAAGCTTCCAATCGCTGCAGTAACACATGAATGCATGTCAGACAAAGTAGAAGCACATACTCTAGCGGTAAAGGTAGAAGCATTAAATTCGTGCTCTGCATACAAAATTAATGACACATTCATAACCTTACTATGCAGCTCACTAGGTTTCTTATCATGTAATAAGTGTAAAAAATAAGAACCAAGGGAGTCATCATCAGTCTCAGTCTCAATGCGAACGCCATCATGGCTAAAGCGGTACCAGTAACAAATAATAGCTGGAAATAGAGCTAATAAACGCTCTGTAACTTCCTGTTCCATAGAAAAATCAATTTCGGTTTCTAAGTTACCCAACATAGAGCAACCTGTGCGCATCACATCCATCGGATGGGCACTGGCAGGTATTTGTTCTAGCACTGTTTTTAGAGCTTGAGGCAAGTGACGCATGCCCTTGAGTTTTGCTGTATAAGCATCAAGCTCTGCTTGATTTGGTAAGTGGCCTTTAAGTAACATGTGGGCGACTTCTTCAAAACTAGCATTATCTGCTAATTCACTAATGTCGTAACCACGATAGGTTAGGCCAGTGCCAGTTAAACCCACTGTACACAATGCGGTAGACCCTGCAGATTGACCTCTAAGCCCGGCACCAGATATAGTTTTAGTACTCATTTTCTTCTCCTTTCAAAAGTGTAATTACAGGTTTTTACCAGCGGCAAATAATTCGTCTAACTTTTCTTCAAACGAGTGATAATCTAAAAAGCCATAAAGTTCCATGCGAGTCTGCATCGTATCAATGACCGCTTTTTGGTCGCCGTCAGCCAATAAGTGTTCATACACATTAAGGGCTGCTTTATTCATAGCTCTAAAGGCGCTTAAAGGGTAAAGCACCATATCTACACCTACGTTGGCCAATTCACTTTTGTTATACAAAGGAGTAGCACCAAATTCTGTAATGTTAGCTAGTAAAGGCATCGTAATAGCCTTAGCGAAAGCTTCATAATCAGTCAATTCATGAACAGCTTCTGCAAAAATACCATCAGCTCCAGCTTCTATGCATGCTTGAGAACGATCTATGGCAGCTTGTAAGCCATCTTTTTGAAATGCGTCTGTTCTGGCCATGATGAAAAAGTCGTCATCAATACGAGCATCTGCTGCAGCTTTAACGCGATCTACCATTTCTTGAGTAGATACAATTTCTTTATTAGGCCTATGACCACAGCGCTTTTGCGCTACTTGATCTTCAATATGAACAGCTGCTACGCCAGCTGATTCCATGCCTTTAATGGCTCGAGCAATGTTAAATGCCCCACCCCAACCGGTATCAATGTCTACCAACAAAGGTAAATCGCAAGCCGCAGTAATGCGGCGAGCATCAGCCAGCACATCGTTCAGGCTTGTCATTCCCAAGTCTGGTAAGCCGTATGAGGCATTAGCTACACCGCCACCAGATAGGTAAATAGCTTGATGGCCCACTTTTTCTGCCATCATTGCGCTATAAGCGTTAATGGTCCCAACAATTTGCAATGGATCATTTTTGCTAATGGCTGCGCGAAACTTAGCACCTTGGCTCATTCTAATAGTTTTGCTCATTGAGTATTTCCATCCTGTATGGGTGATTGTATTTGCATGCGTTGCATGATGTTGTTTCGGGCGTTATTGATATGACGTTTCATTAGCCACTCAGCTAAATCTTCATCGCCTTCTTCAATAGCGCTACAGATTTGGTCGTGTTCTTTTAGGGCTTGTTGAGGCCTATTGCTAGATAAACTAAATTGATATCGGTACATACGAACAAGTTGATACAAGTCTCCAGCAAGCATATCGATGAGGCGTTTATTTTTGCTGCCATGAACAATGCAGTAATGAAAATCAACATCACCTTCTTGTTGGAAATAGGATTGACCTTGGGTGTCTAAAATGTGTTTCCGATGGCTATTAAGCAGCAATCTTAGGTTGCCCTTTTCTTCAACTGTCATCGCTTTAGCTGCAAGTTTTGCAGCTAAACCCTCCAGAGACTCTCTTATTTGATAAATTTCTAATAATTCTTCATAAGATAGATTGACTACCCTTGCGCCTATATTGGGTGTGCGAGTAATCAAACGCATAGATTCAAGTCTGCTCATCGCTTCTCGCAATGGTCCACGGCTTATGCCGTGAATGCGCGCAAGTTCAGGTTCATTAAGTTTTTGGCCTTGAGCAATGGTGCCTGTAATGATGTCTTTTACGATACGATCACAGACTTTTTTGGCTAAGGTAGTTATTTCTTCTTGCATACGCATATTGTCTACACATTTATGTAGAAAGTATTATAAATCACCTTATAACCCTCGTCAAATTAGACATTGATCTAATATTGTAGACAATAATAGCTATTGACACAGACTTACAAAGACATTGGTTAATATTGTTATCCTTTATTAGACTACCCCCTAGTTCCACCACAACTTGGGAGTTAGAATAGACCTTTACTACTCTTTAAGAGTTCTACAGTGCATATAATCAACTTGCCATTCACACAAAGCGCCTGCCACTATTTTGAAGCCATACGGCACATGCCTATGCCCTTATTGTTGGATTCTAGTCGTCCCTCCAGTCACTTTGGACGCTATGATATTGCTATGGCTTCCCCACTAGCAGTGATAAGCCACACTGATGGTGTAACTAAAGTTGAGAAAAATAACACCGTTAAAACTACCCAAGTCGACCCTTTCGATTTAATAGGTGTATTGTTAAGTGAGTTATTAACCGATACCAGCGAACTTGTGGAAGCTCAAGGCATCCCCTTTACTGGTGGTGCTGCAGGATTATTTGGTTATGACTTAGGCCGTTCTATAGAATCAATACCATCAACAGCTTCAGCTGATATTTCTATGGAACACCTATGCATAGGTATTTACCCTTGGGCCATAATTACCGACCATGAATTGCAAAAAAGTTATTTAGTTAGCCAGCTTGACGCATTAAGCACTCAAAACCTAACAGAAAATATTCTGCAAATTAAACCTTTCCAAGGTAAAGGATTTAGTCTAAAAAGTGACTTTGTTTCCAACATGACAAAAAAACAATATGCAGATAAATTTGATCGTGTGATTGACTATATTCATGCTGGAGACTGTTATCAAGTTTGCTTAGCTCAGCGTTTTGAAGCCCCTTATAATGGCAATCCTTGGCAAGCATATAAACAGCTTAGGATGGCTTCTCCCACACCTTTTAGTGCATACATGGAAACTCAAGGAGGTGCTTTATTAAGCCTATCTCCAGAACGTTTTTTGCAAGTAGATCAGTGTAAGGTTGAAACTAAGCCGATTAAAGGCACTCGTCCCAGGGGTGTTACTCACGAGCAAGACCAATTTCTTTGTGAACAGTTACTTGCAAGTGCTAAAGACCGCTCTGAAAACATTATGATTGTTGATTTACTTCGCAACGACTTGAGCAAGCAGTGTTTGCCCTTTTCCGTTAAAGTGCCAAAGCTGTTTGCTATTGAGACTTATAGTAACGTACATCATTTGGTGACCACGGTTACTGGGGAAATTGCATCCAGTGAAGAAATATTACCTTTGTTAAAAGGCGCATTTCCTGGTGGGTCAATTACCGGTGCGCCTAAGCTTAGAGCTATGGAAATTATTGAAGAGCTAGAACCTCATCGACGCAATGCTTATACTGGTTCTATTGGCTACATCAGCACTAATGGACGTATGGATACAAATATTTGTATCCGTACATTAGTCACTGATGCTAAAGGTGATGATGGAGGTCACATATACTGCTGGGCTGGTGGTGGTTTAGTGGCTGACTCACAGTGCGATGCGGAGTATCAAGAAACCTTTGATAAGGTCAACAACCTGCTTGATGGTTTACGTCAACTCACCTAATGGGTAGGTCTTTGCGTTCGAATAATGTATCAAGTTCTTGTTGGTTACGGCACAGCTGAGCTTGATTTATTTTGCTTCTAGTAAGGTTAGGCGCAAAAGCTTCGATAAAATCGTACATATACCCTCTTAAAAACGTTCCTTTTCTAAACCCAATATTAGTGGTGCTATAGGCGAACAAATGGCTTGCATCCAAAGCCACTAAATCGCTATCAAGATCCGGTTCATAAGCCATGGTGGCTATAATACCAACACCTAAACCTAGTCTAACGTAAGCTTTAATGACATCAGAATCAACTGCAGTAAATACAACCTTCGGCTCCAAACGGGCATTGTTAAACGCATCATCTAGTTTTGAGCGCCCAGTAAAACCAAATACATAAGTCACAATCGGGTGTCTAGCCAACTCTTCAAGAGTAAGTTTTTCTACTTTGGCTAAAGGATGATCTTTAGGTACAACCACACATCTATTCCAGTGATAGCATGGCATCATTAATAAATCACTAAACTGATCAATCGCCTCTGTGGCGATGGCGAAATCAACTTCGCCATCTGACGCTAAACTAGAGATTTGCTTAGGTGTGCCCTGCTGCATATGCAAAGAAACATCTGGATATTTACCAATAAAATTATTGATCACTTTAGGTAAAGCGTAGCGTGCTTGGGTGTGTGTTGTGGCAATAGACAAGGAGCCTTTAGTTTCATCAGTATATTCTTGGGCTTTGCGCTTAATACCGTCAACTTTTAAAAGCACGTCGTAGGCAGACTCTAAAATCGATTTGCCAGCGGGCGTCACATGGGTGAGGTGTTTGCCACTTCGAGCAAATATTTCCACACCTAACTCGTCTTCAAGTAAGCGAATCTGCTTACTAATACCAGGCTGAGACGTGTATAGACTTTGGGCCGTCGCTGAAACGTTAAGGTTGTTTTTTTCTACTTCGCAAATGTATTTTAGCTGCTGTAACTTCATAAGCGTGGTGTGTCCTAAAGAACGATCTTTAAATAATACCATATATAACCAAAAAGCATATAGGTATAATTATAGACTATTTACTTGCTGCAAAAGGTCAACCAAATCATCAACAGCTGGCACTCCAATCACAGTTTCTGAAAATAGCTCACCCTTACTTGTATAAAAAACTAATGCTGGAGGGCCTACTAAGCGCAGTGACTGCATCAGTTTCTGCGCTTGTTTGGTGTTAAGTGTGACGTCTACTTTAATCGCTTTGAAATCTGCTAAAGCCAACTGAACAAGTTGATCTTTAAATACAAAGGCATCCAACTCTTTGCACGAAATACACCAATCTGCATAGAAATCTAACATCACAGGCTGCTTATCCAGCTTAGCTTGGGCTAATATCGGTGCTACGGCTTCGGGTAATACTTTGGTTAATATAAATTGTTTACCCTGTTGTCCTTCACTAGAAACCTCAGTTCCTTCATGCGGGCTAACTAAAACACCTAAAGGTTTTAATAGTGACCCTGTGCCAGCTAATTGCCCAACGACTAAAAGAATGCCATAAAGGCCTAAAAACATAGCTAGTGTGTAGCTGATCACAGCGGCAGAAAGTGATTCTAAAGTGGGGTTCCAGCGATGGTGTAAGGCTAAAACAAAAGCCAGTACAATGGTAATTAAAGCCACAAATATCAAGCTTAGTTCTGGCCAAACACGATCAGTCATCCACACCGCCATTAATAACATTAAAAAGCCAAAACCAACCTTAATTCGATGCATCCAGGGGCCTGTTTTAGGTATCCATTTGCTGGCTGAGGTGCCTACTAAAAGTAGCGGCACACCCATGCCTAAGCCCATGACAAACAAAGCCAAGCCACCAGTGGTTGCATCTCCAGTTTGTGCAATAAACAATAACGCACCTGCTAATGGGGCAGCGACACAAGGGCCTACTATAAGCGCAGATAATACCCCCATAACAGCAACTCCAGTGGCTTGACCACCAAGCTGTTTGTTGCTAACTGTATTGATTTTATTTTGGATACCTTGTGGCATTTGCACATTAACCCATCCAAACATAGCTATGGCAAAGAAAACAAACAAGGTTGCGGTGGTACCGATTACCGCGGGGTGTTGCAGGGCTATTTGAATATTTGATCCACTCAAACCAGCAACGACACCAGCCAGACTGTATGTGGCTGCCATAGTTAGAACATACACCAAAGAGAGTAGGAAACTTTTACCTGGCCCAGGCTTAGGGCTAAGGCCCACTATAATACTTGATAAAATAGGCACCATAGGTAACACACATGGTGTAAAGGCTAAAGCTAGCCCTGCTAAGAAAAAAATAACTAACAAAGTAGTAAGGTTAGTGTTTTCAAGATTTTGTAAGAACCAATTTGCATTAGTGCTTGTAGTCTTAGTCCAGTCTGTATTTTCTTGAGCTTTTGGTAAATTACTTGATGCCACTGTTACAAAATCTGCAAGCGCCATAGTTTTAGTCTGCGGAGGATAGCAAACTCCGCCATTCCAACATCCCTGGTAATGAATGGTTAGATAGGTTGCTTTAGTGAGTGCACTGGGCAGCGTCCCAGTAATATGTAACTGATTATAATACACTTTGGTCGTGCCAAATGTAGGGTCTTGCTTTATTACAGCTTGAGGTAATGCTAGGTTACTTAAAGGCTGACCAGTAGATGTGGTGAACGCAAGTTTGTCTTGATATAAATAATAATTATCAGCAATGCTCCACACTATGTCTATTTGATCATTGCTTTGTTCAATCGTAACAGCAAACGCTTGATCTGCTGGCATGGGATGTTTTACAGTGCCAAACAATGCTGCATGTACCTGCATTGACAATAATGCGCCAACGCACAGGGCAAACACCTGCATAATGAAGGCTGAGTGATGATTTATACCCAGTTTTTCCATAATTTTTCTCAAAAGCTCGATTTATATGAGTTTCATTTGTTTGTAGACCTTTTTTTGTGTTAAAAAGGACGGCTGAATTATAGCGTTTAGAGCTAGCCATAAGCCAATCTTTTACCCTTAATACTTTTAGTTATTTTATAGAGACCCATTATGACCGATCGTCGCATCGAAGACCTGAATATCGCGAATCAACAGGTACTTACCTCTCCTGAAGATTTAAAAAACCAATTGCCAACTACAAGTATGATCGCAGATGGTGTGATGCAAGCTCGTCAAACAATCAAAAATATATTGGATGGCAAAGACCATCGTTTATTTGTAGTGATTGGTCCCTGCTCCATTCATGACACAGAAGCCGCGTTAGATTATGGTCGTCGTCTAGCCCTTCTAGCAGATGAATTAAAAGATACACTATATATTGTTATGAGGGTGTATTTTGAAAAACCCCGCACTACAGTAGGTTGGAAAGGCCTGATCAATGACCCTCACCTAGACGGTACATTTGATATCGAAACAGGATTACATATTGGCCGTAAGCTCATGTTAGATCTATCAGCCATGGGCTTACCCCTAGCCACTGAAGCACTGGATCCAATTTCACCACAATATCAATCAGATTTATGGAGCTGGGCAGCCATTGGAGCTCGTACTACCGAATCGCAAACTCACCGTGAAATGTCTTCTGGATTGTCTTGTCCTGTAGGGTTTAAAAACGGTACTGATGGCGGCTTAACGGTTGCCTTTAATGCTTTGGAATCTATGGCGTCCTCACATTCTTTCTTAGGCATCAACCCTCATGGGCAAGTGTCTATTACACGCACTACCGGTAATCAATATGGTCACGTGGTATTAAGAGGTGGCGGTGGTAAGCCTAATTATGATGCAGCTAATATTGCTATGTGTGAGCAAGCACTTAAAAAAGACGGCTTGTCTGGCAATATTATGGTCGACTGTAGCCATGCTAATTCTAGTAAAGATCCAGCAAATCAAACGTTAGTGATGGAAGACATTACACAACAAATTAATGCAGGCAATGATTCTATTGTTGGTTTGATGATTGAAAGTAATATTAATTGGGGTAATCAATCTATTCCTGACAACTTGTCAGATTTACAATATGGTGTTTCTGTTACTGATGCGTGTATAGATTGGGATACAACCCAAACAAGCATGCGTGAACTGGCTTCAAAGTTGAAACTGTCTTTACCTAAACGCTCGCGTTTAAGTTAACCTCCGCTTTAAAACAAAAAACCAGCATAAATAGCTGGTTTTTTGTTTTAACATAGCTTTAAACGGCTATATCTTAAATGCCTACATATAGGCATTTTCTGTATTAGAATGATCTGTAACGTCACGAACTGAATGGATTCCTGGGATACGTTCTTTCAATGTTTTCTCAACGCCTTCTTGCAGCGTTAAGGAAACAGAACTACATCCTTGGCAACCGCCACCAAATTTTAGCACTGCCACGTTGCCTTCTTCCTCTGCTACAACACCTACCAAACTTACATCGCCTCCGTGAGAAGCTAAGCTTGGGTTGATTTCAGTGTATAAGTAGTAATTTACTTGGGCATCCAGTGGGCTATCTGACGTAACCTGTGGCATTTTAGCATTGGGGGCTTTGATCGTAAGCTGTCCACCCATCCGATCAGAACTATAGTCGATAAAGGCATCTTCTAAGTAATCTACACTGGCAGGATCTACGTACACTCGAAACTTTTCTAGATCTGTAAACTCATCAGTAATCTTAACTTCGTCTGGGCGACAATAGGCCAAACAAGTTTCAGCATTTGGAGTGCCTGGATCAGTAACAAAAATACGCACTGAGATACCTTCTACATCTTGCTTTGAAAGCAACTCTGCTAGATAGTCTTGAGCACTAGGGGTGATGTCTATGTAATCCACTGTATATTTCCTTTATTGCCAACTACATGGGCAACTTTGGGTCGCCCAACTGTGGCACTATTATATACCCTACTGTTTTACTTGGGTATTCATTTTAAGACTAGTTAAAAAAGCATATAATACTATCTTTATAGGCCTATGTTTCAATCAGGTATCTGTTAAGCAATAAACCATGAATAATGATCAAGCAGCCAATCATCACTCTTTAAGTGAACCCACATTGCCCAATTTATGGCGTATAGCAGTACCATTAAGTGGCGCAATGTTGTCACAGTCTTTATTAGGCTTAGTGGATACGGCACTTGTAGGGCATTTAGGTGGTTTGGCTTTGGCTAGTGTAAGCATTGGAAGTTATCTAGTATTTATTTTAGTAGCCCTTATTACAGGCTTTGGTACTGGCTGGCATAACCTCATCTCTAAGCATGGTCAAACTCACCCAAGACTATTTTCCTTAGGCTTAGCTTACGCTGTAGTTATCTCTATTACTGTAGGTGCCATAGGTGGTTATATCACAGATGATTTGATCAATATGTTTGTGTTGGATGACCGTATCAATACTCTTGCGGCAGATTATGCACAAGCTCGCCTTTGGGCTTTGCCTGCAATTGCATTGAGCATTGGTGCTAGAATTTATTGGAGTGAACTAGGAGCACCATGGCAATATACCAAGATCCTCTTGTTGGCTCACTTAGCTAACGTACCAATAAGTTATGGCCTTATCTATGGTTTGGGTGGGTTGCCTGCGATGGGAGCGGTTGGTGCTGGAATAGGCACTAGTATTGCTGTCTGGTTAGGGGTAGTTTTACAAGCGTTGATGCTCTTTAAAAAAAGTTCTAGTAATGCCACCATCAGTAGTGCTTTATTTAGCTTGAATCATTGGCAATTGTTGTTGAGGTTCACTTGGCCCCCTATGCTTCAGCAGTTCATTTTCTCACTTCATTTGGCTGTATTTTTGTGGATAATAAGTTTACTTGGTGCATCCGTGATGGCAGCTTCTTTTTCTGTACTTAATGTGGGCCTGGTGTTGATTCTTCCTGCTATCGGTTTGGGACAATCAGCCCTGTCATTGCTAGGTGCAGCCCTAGCCAATGGTAATAAAGAATACATTATAAAATGGAGTAAGCTCATTTTACATACTGGCGTGCTAAGCGTCTCAGTTTTAGCATTGTTTGTAGGTTTTGCCGCACCATGGTTGGCGCAACTTTTGCTAGTCAATCGTGAATTACAGCAACTTACAATAGCAGCGTTACCTTGGTACGCGGCAGCTATGGTGTTAGAAGCATGCATCATTATTTTAGGTCGATTTGTATTGTTAACTGGGCAGCGAAAAACTGTTTTGCTACTCATGAGCGCAAGTCAATGGTTAGTTTTTTTACCACTGTTGTATTGGTTGTCACCCGCCTATGGTTTTATGACTGTTTGGTGGCTGCACGTAGGTTATCGAGTTGTTACAATTTTTTGTTTTTGGTGGATGTGGCGACGTTTCATAAAGGGCCCTTTAATTGGTCAAATGAGTACCTTCAATAAGGAATAAGTATGCACACGGAATCAGTTATTTTTTCATTTTTTTTAATATTTACAGGCGCAGCCATACTCGCTACTTTGTCATTATATTTTAGGCAACCATTGCTTTTAGCTTATATTGTATTAGGTGCACTGTTGGGTCCGTTTGGCCTGGCTTGGGTGGTAGATACTAATTTATTAGCTGACGTTTCACACATTGGTATTATTTTTCTTTTGTTTCTTATCGGCCTAGATATGCAACCTAGTCATTTGTTACAGATGTTAAAAAAAGGTTCTATGGTTGCCTTTATTAGCTCATTAGCCTTTGCTCTTTTAGGGTTTATGGTAGGTTATTTGTTTGGCTTTAGCACTGTAGACAGCTTAATTATTGGTGCATCCACCATGTTTTCTAGCACTATTATTGGCATTAAGTTACTCCCAACAACAGTGTTACATCATAAACAAACAGGTGAGCTAGTCGTAGGTTTACTGTTGTTACAAGATTTATTGGCAATCATACTATTAACCTTGTTAACCACTGTAGGTGCTCAATTAAGTGATGGTTTAGAGCTATCTCTAAACACAGACCTACTAATCAGTCTTGCCGCCTTGCCGTTACTCATGTTTACTGCATTAGGATTTGTTCGTTGGATATTATTGCCCTTAATTACCCGCTTTGACCGCTTTCATGAATATATATTCCTCTTGGCATTAGGTTGGTGCTTAGGCTTGGCTGAACTGGCGCACAGTATAGGTTTGTCTGCAGAAATCGGAGCGTTTATTGCAGGTGTAAGCTTAGCCTCTAGTGTCATAAGTCAGTATATTGCTATTAACTTAAAACCGATTAGAGACTTCTTTTTAGTGTTATTTTTCTTCTCCATAGGTGCTGGCTTTAATTTTCCGCTGATGGGCTCTATATGGCTTCAATGTTCGGTGTTAGTGATCTTAGTAGTAACCATTAAGCCTGTCGTGTTTGGATATCTGATTAGGCCTATTTGTAAATCTAAAGCAACATCTTGGGAAGTTGGTTTTAGATTGGGGCAAACTAGTGAGTTTTCTATATTGATTGCCACATTAGCCGCTTCCAGTATGATTATCAGTGAGTCTGCGTCATTGCTCATACAGGCCACTGCAATAATTACTTTTGTTGCATCATCTTATCTAGTTGTATGGAATTTTAAATCTCCCATTGCGGTAAAAGATCATTTAAGACACGATTAAAAATATTACTAAAAAAGCCCCATAAATATTTTGAAGATTTATGGGGCTTTTTTAATTAAAGTAGTCAAACTTTGGGTTAACTTGGCGTGCGCATCGTCACTAATTCTTCTGCGCTAGTGGGGTGAATACCGATAGTGGCATCGAAGTCTGCTTTAGTTGCGCCAGCTTTTATAGCCACGGCAAACCCTTGTAACATTTCACCCGCACCCTCTCCTACAATATGCAAGCCCACTACTTTGTCAGTAGACGCGTCAACAATGAGCTTCATAAAACTACGTTCGTCACTGCCGCTAAGGGTGTGCTTCATTGGTTTAAAGTCTGAACGATAAATGGTGATGTTATTATGTTTTTCTTTGGCTTGATGTTCTGTCAAGCCAATTGTGCCTACGTTGGGTTGAGTGAAAACGGCAGTTGGAATCAGATCATAATCCATACGTTTTGTGCCATCACCATACCAATGATTAACTAAAACCATCGCCTCAGCTAGGGCTACTGGAGTGAGTTCAATACCACCGGTAACATCACCCAAAGCATAAATATTTTTGATGTTTGTTTGAAAGTTTTCATTAACTGCAATGGTGCCTGACGTTGTGGTCTCTATGCCTAACTTATCCAAACCAATACCAGCCAGCCTAGGTTTACGACCAATAGCCATAAGCACTTGGTCAACGACTTTAGTGGAGCCATCTGCAAAGGTGACTAACAAGCTTTGGTCATCTTGGCGTGAAACATTATTGACTTGACTTTGATAGTTCATTTCAATGCCTTGCTTACACATTTCTTGGTCAACAAAGCGCCTTACATCCTCATCAAAACTGCGCATAATTAAATCGCCACGATAGGACACCTGCACCTGAGAGCCCAAGCCTTGGAAAATACACGCAAACTCAAGGGCGATATAACCGGCTCCAACAACTAGAAGACGTTTGGGAAACTCTACAAGGTCAAATATATCATCTGAACTAATGAGCAAGTCAGAATAATCTACATCAGGAATGTTAGGAGTCCCACCTGTTGCGATTACTATGCGTTTTGCAGTGTAATCAATGCCATTTACAGTGACTGTATTTGCGTCCTTTAAGCAGGCATAGCCGCGGATGATTTGAGCACCTGAATTATTTAATAAATTGGCATAAATACCATTAAGGCGAGAGATTTCTTTCTTTTTGTTTGCCACAAGTGTTGGCCAGTCAAAATCTGCAGAACCTAATGTCCAACCAAAACCTTTGGCATTTTCAAAATCATGACTAAAATGACTCGCATAGGTGTACAGTTTTTTAGGCACACAACCTACATTAACACATGTTCCTCCAAGAGCATGGTCATCAGCAATTGCTACCCTAGCCCCTTCACCTGCTGCCATGCGGGCAGCTCTTACCCCTCCAGAACCTGCACCAATAACAAAAACATCAAAATCAAACTTCATAAAAACATATTCCTAAGGATTGTTTACAGTTGGACGCACATAATCTAATGATTGAGTTCTAACCTTTCATTATTTGCATTACAATAATACAAATTCTAGCAACCTTCCAACCTTATTGTTGGTTTTCATTGACTTATCTGAGTTAAAAAAATGCATTTAGTTTCCTTCAATATTAATAGTATACGCGCGCGAATACCTCAACTAGAAGCTATTGTTGAGCAATATCAACCAGCAGTAATTGGCTTACAAGAAACTAAGGTACAGGATGTAGAATTTCCTATAGAAGAAACACGTCGGCTGGGTTACGAAACTATCTTTCACGGACAAAAAGGACACTATGGTGTGGCATTGATGACAAATCTACCCATACTTAAGGTGATTAAAGGTTTGCCAGGAGATACTGAAGATTCGCAGAAGCGCCTTGTAGGTGCTGTGTTGCAATTACCAAATTTAGATACTATGACCGTATTTAATGGCTATTTTCCGCAAGGGGAAAACATAGAACACGTTAGCAAGTTCCCGGCTAAGAGAGATTTTTATAAAGGTTTAACGAACCTTTTGAATACACAATATAATAGCACTGACCACATAGTTGTGATGGGCGATGTTAATATTGCAGCTCAAGATATTGATATTGGCATAGGGGATGACAATCGCAAGCGTTGGCTTAAAACAGGTAAAGCAAGCTTTCAACCAATAGAACGCGAGTGGCTTAGTGATTTGTATAAGTTTGGTTTAACAGATAGCTACCGTCAATTGCACCCACAAGATCAAGATTATTCATGGTTTGATTATCGCAGCAGAGGTTTTGAGCGCGAACCTAGACGTGGTTTGCGCATTGATCAAATACTTTTAACAGACCGTTTAATGGACCACTGTAAAACAGCGGATATTGATTATAACGTGCGGGGGATGGAAAAGCCTTCTGATCACTGCCCCATTTTTGTGGAACTGGATATTGGTGAGCGCTAGATTACTAGCCTCTTAGGTCACTTTGATTGGTGGTCACTTATACTTATTTAAATTGTAATAAGGTAATAATACAAGAAGTATTAGTTCCTTTTTTAATCTTTATTAGGTATAGTGCAAATAAGATTTACCATTTGTTATATTTTCTGGCTTATGGTGAAGTTATTCTCTAAACTAATAAAATAAGTTAAAAATGGAGTAGGTAAGCAATGTCAGCCCCTAATCAAGAAGCTACTAAGGTCGCAGCAGATCTTAAAGAGAATTCGAAAATTGCAGCTAAAATGCTCAAAGCAATTGCTAACGAAAGTCGTTTGCTGATTTTATGTGGCTTGGAAGGTAAAGAACTTTCTGTCACAGACATTAATGAACAATTAGACTTAAGCCAGTCCGCCTTATCTCAGCATTTAGCCGTGCTTAGAAAAGATGGTTTAGTTAAAACTCGAAGAGAATCGCAAACCATTTACTATTCACTTTCAGATGTGCGTGCATCAAAAGTAATCAAAACATTACACGAATTATATTGTGCCTAATATTGACTCATGCCAAGCCGAACTATTTCCCCCTGGATCCATGTTTTTTGGGATTTAGGTTAACTTAGTGAGTGCTATAAGATCAATTACCTAAATGTGGTGCTCGCTAATGTATTGGCCTAACGAAAATTTTGATAATATTTTTTGACAACATACCCTCCAATAGACACCTGCCCATTCACAGTTAACTGTAGTCATTAAATTATATGATGACACAAAAAAGCCCTCGGCTAGCAATTTAGGCGAGGGCTTTTAAATACTGTGACTTAATTACGCGCTTAGCTCTAATAACAGCTTATTAAGACGTGATACATAAGCTGCTGGATCTTCAAGCTGCCCACCTTCAGCCAACTGAGCTTGGTCAAATAGTACCTTTGTAAGTTCACCAAAGCGCGCTTCATCAACTTCATCATTAAGTTTAGCAACCAGTGGGTGCTCTGGGTTAAGCTCAAATGTTGGCTTAGTCGCTGGCATTGCTTGCCCCGCGGCTTCCATAATACGGCGCATTTGTAAGCCCATATCATCTTCACCAACAACTAAGCATGCTGGCGAATCTGTCAATCTGTGAGTAATACGAACACTTTCTACTTGTTCTTCAAGTAATGCTTTTACCCGTTCAACAAGACCTTCGAATTGCTTTGCTTTTTCTTCTTGTACTTTCTTTTCAGATTCGTCTTCTACTTCACCAAGGTCTAGAGCACCCTTAGCTACGTCTTGTAATTGCGTACCGTCAAAGTCCATCATATGAGACATAAGCCATTCGTCAACGCGCTCGGAAAGCAGTAATACTTCGATGCCCTTTTTTCGGAAAATTTCTAAATGGGGGCTGTTCTTGGCAGTATTATGATTATCTGCAACAACATAATAAATCTTATCCTGACCTTCTTGCATACGGCCTTTGTAATCGGCCAAACTGTGAGTTTGGTCAACCTTGTCATCAATACTAGAAGAAAAGCGCAATAAGTTAGCAATCTTTTCTTTGTTATTATGGTCTTCAGCAGGGCCTTCTTTCATTACCTGGCCAAACTCTTTCCAGAATGTAGCGTATTGTTCAGGCTGCTTTTTTGCCATCTTTGCTAGGACATCAAGCACACGCTTAGTTAATGCTGCACGCATTGAATCAATGACAGGGTCTTTTTGTAATATTTCACGAGACACGTTGAGAGATAAATCGTTGCTATCTACTACACCTTTAATAAAGCGCAAGTACATAGGTAAAAACTGCTCAGCTTCATCCATGATAAATACGCGTTGTACATAAAGCTTTAAGCCTCGAGTAGCCTCACGCTGGTACATATCCATCGGAGCTTTGGCTGGTATATACAATAAGCTTGTGTACTCTAGCTTGCCTTCAACTTTGTTGTGAGCCCATGATAGCGGGTCTTGGAAGTCGTGGGATACATGTTTGTAAAACTCATGATACTCTTCGTCTTTTACCTCTGAACGAGACTTAGTCCAAAGAGCGGTCGCTGAGTTCACAGTTTCTTCTTCAGGTTCCTTTGTGTCTGCATCTTCGCCATGATGTTCTTTCATCATGATGACAGGGATAGATATATGATCAGAGTACTTACGTACTAGGCTGCGTAGACGAAAACCTTCTGCAAATTCTTTTTCATCAGCTTTAAGGTGTAGGATGATTTGTGTGCCACGAGTTGGCTTTTCTACTTGAGAAATGTCAAATTCGCCCTCACCTTTTGAGCGCCATAAAATACCTTCTGAAGCGTCTAATCCAGCCTTTCGGGTAATTACTTCTACTTCATCAGCAACGATAAACGATGAGTAAAAGCCAACACCGAATTGGCCAATGAGCTGTGAGTCTTTTTGTTGGTCACCGGTAAGATTTTGCAAAAATTCAGAGGTGCCAGACTTCGCAATCGTGCCTAAATGGTCTATTACATCAGCACGGTTCATGCCGATTCCATTGTCACTAATGCTTAGTGTATTGGCTTCTTTGTCGAACGTAATGTGGATGGCAAGGTCACTATCATCGCCATAAAGGCTGCCATCAGAAACAGCTGCAAAACGCATCTTATCTGCGGCATCTGAGGCGTTAGAAATAAGCTCGCGTAGGAATATTTCCTTGTTGCTGTACAGGGAGTGAATCATCAAATGTAAAAGCTGCTTAACTTCTGTTTGAAAACCTAAAGTCTCAGTTTGAGTATCAGTGCTCATTGGGCGTTGTTTCTCCGTAAACATGATTCGTAAATCATGGGCTGCGCTATGCGCTAGTAAATGGTTACGGGGACAATGATGGGGGTGTCTTGAATAATTTCAAGCTACAACAGATGGTTTATAGCTAAACATTTAATAAAAAATAGAATCTAGCTAAATGAGATGATAATCAACCAAAGTTTTGCGATTTTTAGAGTCGTTAGAGCCTTTCAGCTCGGCAAGTGAACTGGAGCTAAACTCACGGATATATAAAATATACACAACCACACAGGTCGTAGCCATAAACACGAAAGGATGAATAGTCCAGGTTAAAACGGCCAGACTATAATAGTATGCACGTAGCCCAAAATTAAAGTTATTGGCTGCCATTGATAACATTTTAGCAGAACGGTTCACATGATCCATAAGATCTTTGTTGTCAGAGATATCCCCATATACCACAGGGGCGCTAGAAATCATTACGGACGCAAACCCATATTGCCGAAGACTCCAAGTAAACTTAAAAAAAGCATACACAAACATCAGCGTTAAAAAGAATAACTTAAATTGCCACTCTAGAGGCGTTTGAGGTGGCAAAAATGGAAT
>DKMQ01000039.1:74705-77615 GCA_002470565.1 Oceanospirillaceae bacterium UBA7410
GCGCCAATTGCATAGGTTTGATATCCACGTGCGGCGATCACAAACCACAAAAAAGCCATCAAGTTTGCGCCTTGATCCGACAGTGCCATGGTAATGTAGTTGCCTATAGAATCTATCAAACTAAGCCTCGTCTTGGTGTTGCTGAAATATAGATGTTTGCTTCTTCTTAGTGGCTAAACCCTTTTGCTTACGAGTTTGGTAACTTGAAGGAGAAAAAGATTTAGCGACAATTTTTTTCTTTTTGTGTGGGTTAAATGTGACACCGGCTACAGCTGGCATTTTCTTTTTGGCACGGGTCATGATGTGATCAACTCAATTACAATTATTGGTAACTATATAAACCTATTATTTGTATTATTTTAGCACGCATTACCAGACCTATGTCATCAACTACACGATTTATTGACTTAAAAAGCGTGACACCAATCGGCAAAAAAGCTCTGGTTTTTCGGCATGCAACCAATGGCCACAATCAGTCATTATTTTAAGCTGTGCGTTAGGAAAAAACCGATCAAACGATGCTTTATGATGAGGCAATATGTAAGCCGAATTTGAACCTTTAAGCACTAGTGTGGGGCCTGCATACATCGCTGGAGCTGTTGCATTCACTGAAGGTGCTGCACTTATCAACTGATAATTTTGTTCAATGGCGCTTAGATTGTAGCGAAGAGCAAACTGCCCTACCTCGTTTTTATACAAGCTTTTAAGTAAAAACTGACAGACTCTTTCATCAGGTTCGTATTTAACCAGCCAGTCCAATGCTTGTTTCCTAGACGTTAAAGTACTTAGGTCTAAGCTGTTGAGGCCGTCTAATATGCTTTGGTGGCGTGCTTCATAACCCACAGGGGCTATGTCAGCTATTATCAGACTGTTTACTTTATGGGGAAAGTTCAACGCCAGTTGCATAGCCACTTTTCCACCCATGGAATGTCCCAATAAATCCACTTTTGCTAGATTCAATAGCGCGAGAGTATCTAGTACATCCGCACACATAGACACATAATCCATCACAGGGCTATGAGCAGACATACCGTGATTGCGCAGATCCATAGTAATTACATGACGATCTTTCGCCCATACTAAAGCTTGGCTACGCCAATTATCTTGCGCACCAAACAAACCGTGCAGTACAACAAGAGGATTGTTTTGGCCTGCATTATATTCATGTGTATTAAGTTGCATTAGCTCACTTCAACAGGCACTTCTTCAACAGGAATTTCGAAGTCGTGAACTTGTTGCCATGATTGTTCTGGAGGGCGTTCCCATACGGTCCCTGCATTACTGTCTAACAATTCATCTAAAGTAGGGTCAGCTTCACACATAGGTTCCAATGGAAACGGCTCTAAGTTTGAGAACTCTGCTAAAAACTCCGCAGACTCATACCCTGTGAATAAACGCCAACCGGTATCGTTACTATGCTCTGGTATGGTTTTATACATAAAGCGTATAGGTAATGCGCTATCTCCTAGAGCTAATTTTGATACTCGTGCCATAAAGCCATGACGTGTTTGTCGTTTTTTTTGTTTCATAAATCTACCTGTAAACCAAGGTGAGCAGCGTGAAAACGCAGGTGTTCGTTGATAAAACTACTAATGTAATAATAGCTATGGTCATAACCTTCTCGCTCCCGATAATCGATTGGATATTCCAAGCGTTCACAGGTGGAATTAAATAACTCTGGCATCAATTGGTCTTTATAAAATGGGTCACTAGTACCTTGATCAATTAGCATAGCTTGTGGTGCTAGGCCTAAGGCATGATTTTTTTGTACTAATTGGTTTGCATCCCATTGCTCCCAAACACTTTCATCGCCACCCAAGTAAGTGCTTAAACCTTTTTTACCCCAAGGACACTGTGTAGGCGAGGTAATGGGGGCAAATGCTGAAACTGAAGCGTATTTTCCTGGGTTTTTAAGCGCGCAAATCAGTGCCCCGTGGCCTCCCATTGAATGGCCACTAATTGAAGATGTTTCATTTACACAGTAGTGGTTTTGGATAAGCGCTGGCAGTTCCTGTGCCACGTAGCTGTACATATTGTAAGCAGTAGACCAAGGAGCTTGGGTTGCATCAACATAAAACCCTGCACCTGTACCTACATCATAACTATCATTTTCGCCTTCCACATTAGCGCTACGAGGGCTTGTATCCGGCATCACAATAGCCATGCCAAGCTTCGCTGCTAAAGCAAATGCACCTGCCTTTTGGCTAAAGTTCTCGTCATTACACGTAAGGCCTGATAACCAATAAAGTGCAGGCACTTTATTTTGCCCTAGCTGCTTACCTGCTTGAGGTGGCAAAAATAATGCAAAAGTCATTTGGCTCTGGCATGCCGTGGACAAATGCTCCACTCGCAATAGACGTCCGCCACTTACCTTAACTTGTGAAAGTTCATTTAAAGACATGGTATATCCTAAAAAATAATGACAGAACGAATACTTTGCCCGCTATGCATAAGGTCAAAGGCTTTATTAATATCATCCAACCCCATTGTATGAGTCACCATAGGGTCGATTTTTATCTCGCCTTTCATGTAACGCTCCACGTAATCTGGTAATTGTGTGCGGCCTTTGACTCCACCAAAAGCAGACCCGCGCCAGACTCGTCCAGTAACCAGTTGAAATGGGCGAGTAGTGATTTCTTGGCCCGCTCCTGCGACACCAATAACAATAGATTCTCCCCATCCTTTATGGCAACACTCTAGCGCCGAGCGCATCACATCAACATTGCCGATGCATTCAAACGAATAATCTACCCCACCATCGGTAAGGTCTACGATGACTTCTTGAATAGGTGCAGAATAGTTTTTAGGGTTAATGCAATCTGTAGCACCAAGCATTTTAGCCATTTCAAACTTATCCTCGTTAATGTCTATGACCACGATGCGCCCAGCACCAGCCATAACAGCCCCCTG
>DKMQ01000030.1:0-1373 GCA_002470565.1 Oceanospirillaceae bacterium UBA7410
TGTCATGAGCCTACTTTTTCACGGTGGTGATATACAAAGCGCATCCGCTATCTACGGCCGCGACCCTTGCCAATGGATAGATTTGTCTACCGGCATAAACCAACACAGCTACCCTATACCCAAAATAGAGCAAAGTGCTTGGCACCAGCTGCCTTATTTAAGCCCTAAGCTTACCACTGCTGCTGCCAGCTATTATGGTGCTCATGGATGTTTGGCCAGTAGTGGCAGCCAAGCTATTATTCAATTATTGCCCAGCATATTGCATCACTTGGGCAATGCTAGGGCCGCATGGTTGCCCGATGTAGGTTATCAAGAACATCGCCATGCATGGTCTAAATGTGGTGACATAAACACCTATAGTGGGCTAGATGGCGCTTTAGCTGCAAAACAAATAGACGCCGCTCTAGAAGATAACCTAATAGGGCATCTGCTCATTATTAACCCCAACAACCCTACGGGTGAACGATTTACACCACAAAAACTGCGTGCTTGGGCACAAAAATTGCTTGCTTCAAATGGTTTTTTGGTGGTAGATGAAGCCTTTATTGACACCACGCCAAGCGCTAGCTTACTCACAGAGCCCTTGGCAAAAAACGTGGTAGTTTTGCGTTCTGTAGGCAAATTTTTTGGTTTGGCAGGCATACGCTTAGGTTTTACTTTTGCAGATGAAAGCGTATTAGAGCAACTCGCTAAAGAAATGGGCCCTTGGATTGTTAATGGGCCTGCACAAACTGTTGCTATTGCCGCTTTAAGTGATACCCTGTGGCAATCAAACATGCGCACCACTTTAGCCAGCCAAAGCCTACAACAACACAACATTTGGCAACCCGCTATGACTGCCCTTGGGGCTTATCACGCAGGTTCTCATGAACTCTTTCGAAGCTTTATTATGGCTCCTAAATTAGCTAAAAAGCTGCACCAAAGTGCGGCCAAAAATGGTATTTTAATACGCTTAGTAACCATTGACTCAGCCACCAGTTTGTTGCGCTTTGGTAATGTAGATTTAAGCCAAAATATACACAACGTTAGCGCACTAGAATATTGCCACACATGGATACAACAGGAATCCTAATGACCTTTTTCCCTCTGTTTCACAACACCAATCATTTAAAAGTACTACTCATTGGTGGTGGTAATGTAGCCAAGCGCCGAGTAAAAACCCTAGTTAAGGCAGGTGTTAGCTTTGATTTAATGTCCATCTGTGTAAATGATGGCATCACCGAATTAGTAGAAAAGGCAGGCGGCAAAGTCACCCTAGGTGCCTATGACTGCGATGAAGTGATGCGTGGCTATACCTTCATTTGTGCTTTAACTGATAACCGCACTGTAAACCATCAAATTGCTGTTGATGCAAAAGCCATGGGCTTGTTAGT
>DKMQ01000030.1:1468-2307 GCA_002470565.1 Oceanospirillaceae bacterium UBA7410
AGTATTTTACGCCAACAACTAGAGCAGCTTGTGCCCAAAGCTTATGGCCAATTGTCTCGTTTAGTAGGCGCTTATCGCCCACAAGTAAAGAAGGCTTTACCAGATACCAAGCAGCGCTCCATATTTTGGCATCAGGTGCTGCAAGGCCCTGTGGCCGAGGCCGTATTCTCTGGCAAACATGATGACGCTGAAAGTATGCTCAAAGGCCACTTAAAAGAAATAGACAGCGGCCGTAATAAGATAATGAACACGGGCGAAGTGTTCCTTATTGGCGCAGGCCCTGGAGACCCAGACCTACTAACCCTGAGGGCTTTTAGACTATTACAAAAAGCTGATGTGGTGCTTTATGACGCCTTAGTTTCTGATGGCGTGATGGCATTAGTGCCAGAATCTGTAGAGCGGGTATATGTAGGCAAGCGCCGTGCAAATCATAGTGTGCCCCAAACAGGCATCAACCAATTGTTAGTGGATTATGCCAAACAAGGCAAACGTGTGGCTCGCCTTAAAGGTGGAGACCCATTTATTTTTGGTCGCGGCGGTGAAGAAATTGAAACCTTAGCGCAGCAACATGTGCCGTTTCAAGTCGTACCTGGCATTACTGCGGCTAGCGGCTGCTCGGCTTATTCTGGCATCCCTCTCACCCATAGAGACTATGCACAGTCGGTGCGTTTTGTTACAGGGCAACTGCAAGATGGCAGTGTAAATTTGCCTTGGCCAGAGTTAATTGTAGAAGGCCAAACCTTAGTATTTTATATGGGCTTAAAAGGCCTGCCATTAATCTGTGAGCAGCTGTTAGCTCATGGTATGGACATCAACATGCCGGTAGCATTGATTGAAAA
>DKMQ01000030.1:2371-2819 GCA_002470565.1 Oceanospirillaceae bacterium UBA7410
TTTATTGTGGGGCGCGTAGTGAGCTTGCATGATAAGCTGGCTTGGTTCACCTCATCAAGAGAAAGCTAAGTCAAAATGCCCATCACCCATCAATTATTAGCTGTTTTTGTTGCTCTCATTTGGGGCACTAATTTTGTCTTTATTGAATTAGGCTTAAACGACTTACCACCATTTTTATTTGCTAGTTTACGCTTTACCTTTGCAGCTTTGCCTTTGGTGTTTTTTTTACCTCGCCCAAAGGTGCCTTGGCGCTATTTAATCGCCTATGGGGTGTTTATTGGGTTTGGTCAATTTGGGCTATTGTTTTGGGTGATGGGTAGCCATATTTCTCCCGGGCTAGCCTCTTTAGTGATTCAAGTGCAGGCTGTGTTTACCATTTTACTGGCGCTCATGTTATTTAAAGAAACCATACGTTGGCCTCAAATGGCAGCCTTGGTGGTGTCTTTTG
>DKMQ01000030.1:2932-7582 GCA_002470565.1 Oceanospirillaceae bacterium UBA7410
CCTTTTTGGCATGGTCTTCTCTTTTTGCAGTGCCGCCACTGGCCTTGATGTCTTATTATCTTGAAGGCCCCACACTTATAAACCAAAGCTTAGCGTCTGCCACATGGCACGCATGGGCTATTGTACTGTGGCAAACCATAGGTAATACCCTCATTGGATATGGCCTGTGGAATTTATTATTACAACGCCATGCCGCAGCTCTTGTAGCACCATGGGCGCTACTGGTGCCCGTATTTGGTATGGCTGCCTCAGGTGTGTTTTTGTATGAGGCCATGCCATGGTGGAAGTGGGTGGCTGCCATTTTAATCATTGCAGGCTTAGTGATAAACTTACGCTCTACAAAAACACCATTACAACCCATTAACGCCAATTAACACCACTGAAGCCTACTATGACCTTGCTCCCTCGTCGTGTGCAGTATCTACTTGTATTAACCCTAGCGTTATGGGCTTTACAAGGTGTGTTTCGAGTGTTGTTTTGGGGCTTACTCTCCGAGCTACCTATAGCTGCAGAAGGCTACTTACTAAAAGCTTTTTGGGTGGGTTTGCGCTTTGATTTAAGGGTAGCTTTATTAGCTGCTTTAGCCACATTACCGTGGCTACTATTACCCCGCTTTAGTGCTGTTAACTATGCACTATTACGTCGCTTGTTAGGTTATTGGTTCGGCATTATTTTACTAGTCATACTGATGATGTATGTCTTTGATGCGGGGCATTATTTATACCTTAGCAAACGCATAGATGCATCTGTCACCCGTTTTAGTAGTGATATTGGTATTTCTAGCGCCATGGTATGGCAATCTTACCCAGTGATTCAAATTAGCTTAGCGATCGTGGCTACTTGGAGCTTGGGTTACTGGGCGCATAAGCGGTTTGCACTGCCTTTGCTCACCCAAGAAAAGACACGTAGGCGTTGGTATAGCAACTGTGTTCATATCGTTGTGATAGGGGCCTTATTTTTATTAATACTTTTAGGCCGCTGGTCATTGGTGCCTTTACGATGGAATCATGCGTTTTTTAACGGTGATGCCCAAGTTGCTGCGCTTGGGTTAAATCCATTTGTGTGGGTATATTATACAGCCAGTTTTACCACCGCCACCTCTGCCACTGAACAAGATTTACAACCACACTTGCAAACCCTTTCCCACCTGCTAGGGGCAGAGTTTCCAAGCGATGGTGCGGCTCTATTAGATCGCTGGGAGACCCCCAGCGCACCTGTAGTGAGTACTCAACAAAGCACTCCTAACCTAGTGATTGTGTTTATGGAAAGCTTGGGGGCAAGCCACATAGGTGCTTATGGTAATAAGCTAAACCCCACGCCAAATATAGATGCGCTCATTAGCCAATCACGCTGGTATCCCCACTTTAATGTGCCCGCAAGGTCTACCGCAAAGAGCGTGTTCACCTCTATTACTGGCATTCCCGATGTGTCTGCCATAAAAACAGCCACTCGCAATCCTTTCATTACTCATCAGCGCTCTGTTATTAATTCTTTTGTAGCGCACGAAAAACACTACATGCTTGGAGGCAGTGCGGGGTGGGCCAATATGAGCGCCCTCATTCATAACAGTATTCAGGGTGTCACTTTATATGAAGAAAAATATTGGAGCTCACCCATTATTGACGTGTGGGGCATTTCTGATCATTCATTATTCAGCGAAGCTAGTGATGTTTTAAGCCAAGCTCAAACGCCATTTTTAGGCTATATTCAAACTGCGGCCAATCACAGCCCTCATACTATTGCCGATGATAAAACAGGTTTTGTAGAGCAGCAACAAAGCCCAAAGGACTTAAAAGACAATGGTTTCATCAGTGTAAAACAATACAATGCAGTGCGCTTATTGGATCATAATATTGGTAAAATGTTTGAGAATTTTAAGCGTAAGGGTTTGTACGACAATACTATTTTTGTGCTTTTTTCAGACCACCAAGCAAGCTCTGCAAAGGTAGGTTTTTTGCCTGAGTATATCTTTCAGTTTGGTATAGCCGAGCTGCCTGTGCCACTGATCATCCACGCCCCTTCTATGGTGACACCAGAAGTGGACAACACGTTTGGTGGTTTGCCAGACTTATTACCTACCATTGCTGGACTATTTCCAGAGCCTTACCTTAATACCACCTTAGGTAGAGACTTAACATGGGCCAAAGGCAAAGATCTACCAGGTTATGGGTTTGTGCAAGATAGCAGAACCAGCGTAGCTGTTAACGGCAAAGAGATTGCCAGCGTGAATCACATTACCGGTAAGGTCGTAAGCGCAGACATAGATGAGAAAGGTGTAGCCCACATCAGCGCCACACCCAACGCTATGGTAGACGCAGCCAATGCGTATTATTTGGCTGCACAATATTTACTTAAGGCAAACGCTGTTAAACCTAAATAAAACCCTGCTTATTTATGAGACTGGGTGCTAATAAAAATAATTAAACACAGTAAAACCACCAAGGCCTGAAGTGCCTACACCGATGACTAATTGAAGGTAACCTAAAAAGCGCTCTAAGTGCTTGCCTGGTAGGTTGAAGGGCACGCTAATGGCAACAGATAGCAAGGCCATGCCTAGAATAGACCCTATGCCAAACAATACCATATAACCCATACCTGCCAATAAATCTTGCGCAGCGTTTAAGGTTAAAACCACTAACGCAGCAGAGCCTGCCATACCATGCATAATACCCACCATTAACGTGCGTATTGGGAACGGTTTTTTGTGGTTATGTGAATGGGCATTTGCCTCTAATGTTAGGTCATGCGCATGGTGTTGATGGGCATGGAGGTGGGTTTTACCATGGTGTTGATGGGCATGAAAATGTATGCCTTTTCGGCTCATACGCCAAAGTACATCTAGACCTAAATACAGCAACATAAACCCAACCGCACACTCCAATAAAGTAGCGATATACTCAGGAATTAACACTCCACTTAATAAGGCAGCTGTGCCTAAAGCAAACAGTGTCAGGGTATGGCCAAGGCCCCAAACAGCACCATGGCGAAGCGCAGCAGATCTACCTTGCTTCTGGGTGACAATGGAAGCCACTGCAGCCACATGATCAGCCTCTAGAGCGTGGCGCATACCAATCATGAAGCCTATTAATAGAACACTTATTTCCACTTAGTACCCTTTTTATTTTGCCTTGCCTATTTCTTTTGGTGCAGCTAAATTAGGCTAGCTGATTATACCATTTAATAGGCTATTTAACCTGTAGGGCCTGCAGTTGATAGAGGCTCTCATTAATATTTTGTTGGTTACAAGCGATGACTACTTCGCCTCCTAAGGCGCGCAATTTCACTTGAGTTTGCTGCCCATAAAGGCAGCTCCTAAAGCTTTGGTAAGACTGCTGTTGTGTTTGTTGTGTTTCTAAACATGCAAAAGCGTAAATTTGTGGCAGGCTAAACTGCAACCCTTGGCTAGTGATCACCATGGCTGTTTCTGCCATATCAAGCCTTCGCTTTAGTGCTTGTGGGTTTGATAAATAAACGCTAAACACACACTCCAACACATAATCATAGATAGATTGGGAAGGCAGCAACACCTTACGCCTGCACTAGCCGTTTAGCTGTATATCCTGTTAAGCCACCCAATATGACCCAAAACACAGCATTAGCTATGGCCGTAGCGTACAAAAACTGTGCTTGCAGATCAGTAAGTGTGGCGACAGCTTGTGCATCAGGGTGCAAAAAGCCGTGCACTTGCGGCTGTGGCGCACCCACAAGCCAAGGTGCGGCAATAAATACAATAGCGAAGGCTTTAGCGATACCTGGTAAAAAAACCACACTGGCAATAGCTAAGCCCGTGCTCAAAACAGCTAAAACCCACCAAGATTGGCGGCCTTCAAGGGCGGCCGCTTCCATACCGGGTATTTCTGGAGCGAGGCCTAGTGCTGGCACTATAAAAAACATGAGATAACCTGCCAAACCCCACAAAACTCCCCTTTGCCAAGACACATTTAATTGCGCCTTATCTTTAGCCATGAGCATGGCCGCTAGTAAAATGATGGCAAAACCAAAAGCTGATAAAACGTTAGAAAGCACGGTAAAGGCAATTCGCTCAAAACCATCGCCTGGAGCCCATGCTTGGACACTATGTGTGTGGGAGTGGCCATGATCACTGTGAATGACGGCGGCTATTTCTGGCTGCTCAATTTCAAAGGCTTCAGCAGCATATATAATAGGGGATACGTGCAAAGTTTGAACTGCACTTAAAACTAAACCTGCAGCCAAGGCAATGCCTAGCGCAGCTAACACCATAGGGCGGAACATAGAATTATCCTAAGAAAAGGTAGTGATTCTTAATGGCAAGGAAATGCAAAAGAATGGCGCGTATCATGAGCAGCGTTATGTGCAACATCCATAGGCGCAAAACCAACACCCATCAATACTACCATGCCCAAAATTGCAGCAGCAGCCATCTGTACACTTGAATTTGCTAAAACGCGGCTAGATACCGCT
Source organism: Oceanospirillaceae bacterium UBA7410 (assembly GCA_002470565.1). Taxonomy (GTDB): domain Bacteria; phylum Pseudomonadota; class Gammaproteobacteria; order Pseudomonadales; family Balneatricaceae; genus Njordibacter. The sequence continues at coordinate 7,376 of DKMQ01000030.1, forward strand.
GTATTGGCCTTTGAAATTACTGAAGATGTAGTCATATATTCCTCCACGTGCTCACCCGCACGATAAAATTAATGTTAGCGGGCTTAACCCCATAGATGTAGGCCGGTCTCCGGGCTGACAAGCATTGCTTGTTCACCGTTGCGGGGGCAGCACAGCTCTTTAAAAGGCTGTTTCCCGTGAAAGCTAAATTCGTGTAGCCACCTACGG
>DKMQ01000030.1:7639-8010 GCA_002470565.1 Oceanospirillaceae bacterium UBA7410
ATTCAACACGCGACTTATCTTGCGTAATGGTGCTTAACACCACACTCAAAAAGGTGTCATAGCGAGTGCATTTTTACGTAATTTTCGTTCTCAACACTCGAAAAAAAACCCATTGCGGTGGTATGATGTGAGGCTTAATTGAACACCTTTATAAAGTGAGAGCATCATGACTGCGTTTGGCACACAATTTGTTCCGGAAATGGCCTTAGCCACCTTCGATGGCAACCAATGGAGCACGCCAAGTTTGGTGCCAAGCAACAGCATTTCAATACCCCCTGGGGCTCATGTATTACATTACTCGAGCCCCTGCTTTGAAGGGCTAAAAGCATTTCGTCACCCTGATGGTAGTAGCCATATTTTTCGTATGGATC
>DKMQ01000036.1:0-1812 GCA_002470565.1 Oceanospirillaceae bacterium UBA7410
ACGCCAACAACGCCAACAGATAGCTTCTCTACATGGCATGTTTTTAAACAAATGAGCTGGAAAAATTCACGACTGCTAGCCATCACTCAAGCAGGCTGTATTGAAAAATTTGTAGACGCCTTGGTGTGGATAGTTTATCCAGTATACCTTTACCAAAAAACCCAAGATCTCACTTTAACAGGCTGGATCATTTCTATTTACGGATTAGTTTGGGGGGTGAGTCAGCTGATTACTGGCCATTGGTCTGACCGATTTGGCCGCCAACGCATTAACGTTTTAGGCATGTCGATAACGACATTAGGCGTAATGCTAATGCCTTGGTTTGAGACTAGCCTTGGCTGGTCAATCACCGCGGCCATCACAGGCTTCGGCATGGCTTTGCTTTACCCTAATTTATCAGCTGCTATTGTAGATTTATCCAAGCCCCAGTGGCGTGCCACAGCTATGGGCATTTATCGCTTTTGGCGAGACATGGGGTATGCCATTGGAGCCTTGGTTTTAGGTTTATCCGCGGCTTGGTTTCAAGATTTAACCGCAGCATTTTTGGTGGTTGGCTTAAGTATGGCAGCTTCAACAATTTGGTTAGCTATACGAGGTTAATCTAACCCTTATATAAAAGTGTATAATATAAAACTAATTTAGAAATTTGGTAATAAAGGCGCACTATGATCTATTCAAAGACCAAATACCAACTTCATTACCTTGTATTAAACCTGTTGGTTATTGGTGCTTGCGAAATATTTTTTTTGGCCGATGTAATATTTGATGTCTTTAACTATGACTTAATCAAACTGCATTGGGTCTCCCACACTCAAGTTGAGGTTGTTTTTACGCTTTGTTTAGGCATCACCCTCTTCTTTTTTGTACACAACATTCGTAGTTTATTGAATCGCCAAAAGAAGGCAGAAACGTCGGTTAAGGTAGCGTCTGGCGAACTTAGTCTGGTTATTCAGCGCTATTTTGAAATTTGGCGGCTTACACCTTCTGAAACAGAAGTGGCATTACTTTTATTCAAAGGATTTTCGGCACAAGAAATTGCTGACCTTCGTAGCACTAAAATTGGCACAGTTAAAAATCAATCCAGCGTGGTTTATCAAAAAGCGAATGTTAAAAACCGTAACGAACTATTTGCCATTTTTGTAGAAGACCTCTTAGGGGATCTTGGATCATCCTCCACCTAAAAAACATCATAAACTATAGTCACATAGCCTTAACTCCAGCCAATTGGGTACTTTAGTTGATTCTAAAGCATAAAAAACACCGCTATTCTTCACTCTAAGTTTTAGGCAACTCGCCGCTAAGCTGAGAATTAATATGAGGAATACCCAATGAAAAAGACACTACTACCTAGCCTTGGCTTAATCGCCAGCCTACTTTTAAGCCAACACACTTTGGCCCTTACCTTTAAAACTGGCGAGGTCATTGGTCCTGATGGAAAGTCTTACGTGGGTATGTCTCCACAAAATAGAACTCGATTGCTTGCAGCAAACCCAGACAGAATTAAATCTGGGGTGATGAGCAAACAGTTTTTTCTGGTTTACAACAACCAGTTAATTACTATTCCAGTGACTGAACTTAGAAACAAAACTAGTGAAGAGCGTATGTCATTGATTATGCAAAACATAAACAATAACACCAATGCTCAGGTCATTAACATTGAATTAAGTAATGACATCGACCACCCCGAAGAAGCCTTTGATGATGTTCTTGAACACGCTTCTACCCGCATAGTAAACGATGCCATTGATCAAGAAATCCAAGAAAGTAATGAGCTTGAGATGATGAACAACCACTTGGAGACTGAACTTAACG
>DKMQ01000036.1:1882-2066 GCA_002470565.1 Oceanospirillaceae bacterium UBA7410
CTTAACGACCTAGAAGATGAGTTAGAACACAGCCTAGGTCACGACCTAGAAAATCAACTAGATTCAGTATTTGATGACCAGTTTGAAAATGAGATCAACGAACATCTTGAGCAAAACCATGGTTATGATGAGATTGGTCATAACGATTCAAACGACAATTACAACGACTCACATGATGACAACG
>DKMQ01000036.1:2094-3216 GCA_002470565.1 Oceanospirillaceae bacterium UBA7410
CATGATGACAACGACCATGATGACTAATTAAGCAGGTTTTACTAGCACTTAGTCTACTGGTTATTGGTGGTTGTGCGCTGGCCTTTTTTGTGGGATCTTCTTATTAAGAAACCACAAAAAACATAAAAGCCCTTAAAGGGCTTTTATGTTAGAGCAAGAGGTCGTGCATGCCACCGGCACAAAATACTCACCAAACGCCTTTGAACGCTGCCCTAGGGTCTACGAAAAAGCAAAAAACATGGCATTATCTGCCCCCTCTTCCATTGCAAGTTTCGGGGTATTTTCATAAACCTTTTTCTATAGCTTTAGCACTTAAATGGCTGTTTAATAGTTGGTTTCCTATTTCAGAACGCCTGATTATACTGGGGTTATCTATATTGTCTTGGGTGTATTTCCACCCAGCTATTGCAGCCTGTAGTGAATTTGCACTAGGCTGGATAGCACAGATTTATGTGCGTAACTTGGTGCTTATGGTGGTGATTGCAGGCGGGCTACATTTATACTTTTATCGCTATCAAAGACAAGGCGACAACCTACACTATGATGCTCGCACACAGGCTCTGAAACACAAAAAGTTCACCTTTAATCTACAGGTAAAAGACAATATGTTTTGGTCTATTGCCAGTGGTGTAACCATTTGGACTGGCTACGAAGTGCTCATGATGTGGTCACTGGCCAATGGTTATGTGCCCATGCTCACATTACCTGAAGATTACATTTTATTAGCACTGCTCATTTTTTTAATCCCAATATGGGAAACGGTTTATTTCTTTGTAGTGCATCGTTTTTTGCACTGGCCACCTATGTATAAAGCCGTGCATTACTTGCACCACCGCAACACCAATGTGGCCCCTTGGGCGGGTCTGTCCATGCACCCTGTAGAGCATATTTTGTTTTTGGGCTCTGTACTGGTTCATTTTTTTGTAGCTGCCAACCCTTTACTCATTATTTTTCATCTGCAGTATTACACCCTTAGCGCCATTACCACGCACACAGGTTACCAAGGCCTTAATATTGGTGGCCGTATAGTGATGGCTTTAGGCACCTTTCACCACCAGCTGCACCATCGTTTTTTTGAGTGTAATTATGGTGGGCTAGAGATACCCATTGACCAATGGACTG
>DKMQ01000112.1 GCA_002470565.1 Oceanospirillaceae bacterium UBA7410
CAACATGCCGATACCAATACCAGCACCAAACATCATGGAAAACCAAGAGAAGTTAGAAAATTCTGGCTTTTCATCGCCTGTGCCTAGCTTAATCTTGCCCCATCTTGGGTGCACAGATATAGCAATACAGACTAAAACAAAAAATGCTACACAATAGGTGTAGTAATAATTAAGGTGTGCAAAAGACCAGCTTTTCAGCTGCCCCAATACATTACCTGCAGCTTCAGGATAAATAACACACCAAAGTACGATTAAAGCGATAATAATCTTTGACGATAGTGCAACTAAACTATTAAACCCGTCATAAAATCCGTCTTTTGACAGTTTTATTTTGAGTTCTTTTAGCGGTGGTGAAATAGGCAAAATAGGTCCCCTAAAATTAATTGATCAATACAAATAATTTAGTTTTAACAGACTAAATTTATTTATTTATTATTATAAAACGCACACAAAAAGTGCGCACTACTATACTAATACCCCCACAGCTGTTGTTTATGCTCACTTTGCGACTAGAATCACTTTCAATGCGACATTCTTGTAACAATATTCTTATATTAGATAAATAAAGATTAAAAATAACAGCCAAACAACAAATAATTGAGTTAGTAGTTAATAATTTACTAAGGATTGTATTTACACTTATATCGCTGGACACAACTGCTTTAAAATACGTTAGAATTACTTAACGTAAATCCACATTCTTGACAAAAAACAGGCCAGCTATGAACAAACTACAACAACTTAAAACCATGACTACAGTCGTAGCTGATACGGGCGATTTGGAAGCTATTAAGCAATACCAGCCACAAGATGCCACTACCAACCCTTCGTTGGTGTTAAAAGCTGCACAAATGCCCCAGTATGCTCACCTGATAACCCAAGCCAAGCAATGGGCCACTACTCAAGGCAACACGGGTCAAGCGCACATGGATGACATTTGCGACTACCTTGCTGTAGCCATAGGTAAAGAAATTTTAAATGCAGTGCCTGGACGTATTTCTACCGAAGTAGATTCTCGTTTGTCGTTTGACACACAGGCAACAGTGGCTAGGGCTTTAAAAATTATTGATCTATACCAACAACAAGGTGTGGGTAAAGAGCGTGTGCTAATCAAGATAGCTTCCACGTGGGAAGGCATTCAGGCAGGCAAGCAGCTTGAGGCCCTTGGCATTAATTGCAACCTCACCTTGCTATTTAGCTTTGCCCAAGCCATTGCTTGCGCTGAAGCAGGCGTTTACTTAATCTCGCCTTTTGTTGGCCGCATTATGGATTGGCATAAAGCTGCACAAAAAGTAGAAGGTTTTGCCCCTGCGCAAGACCCTGGTGTTATTTCAGTCAGTAAGATCTATCACTACTACAAGCAGCATGGCTACGCTACTGTAGTGATGGGTGCTAGTTTTAGAAACACTCAAGAAATAGAGCAATTAGCTGGATGTGATCGCCTAACTATTAGCCCTAACCTTATGCAAGATTTAGCGGATGATATGGGTGAGTTGGTACTGCAGTTGGATAGTAAGAATATCCCTGTAAACCAAGAAAAACTCAGCCTCAATCAAGCTGATTTTCGTTGGATGCATAACGAAGATGCCATGGCTACAGAGAAGCTAGCTGAAGGTATTCGCAATTTCACACGCGATCAAGAAACATTAGAGTCTCTTTTAGCTTAAAAAATAAGCTTACACTACACACTGTTGCTCTAATACATCCACCAAGTTTTTAAACTCTTGGTGGTTCTTTTTGTTCATGCCCATTAGGGTTTTGTGGGCTTCTAATACTTTTTGTTGCACCGTAAGGTCTGAAAAATCACCTTGAGCTAGCTCCTGCATGGGCTGCCCTTGGCCTTCTAAGTGCTCTACCAGTACAAACACTTTATCAAAACCCATACTTAATAACACCCGGGTTATGTTGGCATTGACAGACACTAAGGTAGGCACAAAGCCCATTTCTTTTTTCATACGAATAGACATTTTAGCCAGCATACCCAAGGTGGTAGAATCTATGCCTTGTGTTTGAGTAAGATCTATTAATATGGTTTTAAAGTAACGGCTGTGAAAAATATTATCTAAATATTGATCCAACGCCGGACATAAAGTAAGCCTTACATCGCCTACAAATTTAATCACATGTGTGCCGTCATGGTTCGCTACTATAATGCGCCCGTTAAGCATAGTTGTCTCCACAGATACTTAGCAAGGCTATATCATCTGGCACCGAGTCTAGGTCATCAATACCAACAGCACTCACTAAGCCACTTAAGCTGCTATCACATTGTTGCAATATAGTACGCAATTTTTCTTCTTTGTCGGCTGTGTCATCACAAGGTAATATTTCTAAAATACCATCAGAGCTTAATAACAACTTAAAATCTGCTTTGAGCCTTTGGGTGAGGTCTGTGTATTGAGCATCGTCAAATAAACCCAAAGGTAATCCACTACCAAGGCCTGAAAGATAGTTTACTTCACCATTTTGTGTAAGTAACGGCATAGGCAAATGCCCTCCCACACAATAAGTTAGCATTTGGCTGCTACGATCTAAAAAACCCATAAATACAGTCATGTGTTTATCAATATTAAAATCAAGTAGCTCACTGTTAATCTGCGCCAACACAGCGGCAGGTGAAATTAAACCTTTGCTTTCTGATTCTAAGGATTCACGAGCCAGACGGTTAGTAATGTTTTTGAGCAACACCGACAAAAAAGCAGAAGATGCGCCATGGCCAGACACATCAGCCAAATAAAATAAAACACGATCATCATCTAAGCGAATATGATCAATAAAATCGCCACTCAAATAAAGTGAAGACTTCATATAACGTCGCATGCTTAAGCCATTAACACTGCATTTTTCAGGAGGCATCATCCGTTGCTGAATTAGGCGACCCGCAATTTGGTCTTGCTGTAGCTCTGCAAGGCTTTTATTAACTTGTTGGTGGGCTTTTTCTAGTTGCTTGCGATATTGCTCGTTTTCATAAAATAACGCTGAACGTTTCACATGGCGCGAAACACTTTGGTCTAGCTCAAGCATCGATTCTAAGGGCAAGCTAAATACATCAGTCACGCCTAATCGCAACATATTGATAATGCTTTGTGAGGCATCAACTTGGGTGAGTACAATAAGAGGAACGTCTACACACCTTTCTAACATGTCTTGTAACAATGCCGTTAAGGTGGGGTTATTTCGATGGTATTGGAACAACACTACGTTCACCGCTGCATTAGTAATAAAGTCCAATGCTTCAAGCGGATCATCAGTAGCTGTCACTTGATAATGACGTGCTGAATAATATGTAGTGATTTTATGTTTAAGGTCGAGATCGCTACTAACGATCAGGATCTGACTGACGTCAGGTTCCATAGTAAAACTTACTCCAGGCCCGTTATTGAGAGCCTAATATGGCAACAATATGCTCTTTGAGGCCTGCTGACAAGTGCAACCTTAGTCGTAATCATTAAAAATCTTCAAAATCCTCAAAATCTTCACTTCCACTTGGTAAACCATCATTTATCATGTATTCACGACGCTGCAAGTAGGCTTCGCGCACAAACACATAAGGGTCTCCTTTGATCAATGAACCAAAGTCTCCAAGACTGTGCCTTAGGTCTATCAACTCAAGCACTGTAAGGGGTAATTTGCCTGTGGTAGGGTCATATTTTTGTACTGGACTAGCCACCGTGTCAACGGCGCTAGCACTAGCATCTCTGATAGTGCTGGGGCCCAAAAAAGGTAAAACAACATAAGGGCCTGAGCCAATGCCCCAATAAGCTAGAGTTTGACCTAAATCTTCAGACTCCTGATAAACACCTGCTTGAGAAGCGATATCCATAAGGCCGCCAATACCTATGGTGCTATTTACGATTAGGCGACCTAAATCGTTAGCTGCTTTTTTAGGTTTAAGCTGCAAGGTATGGTTTAAAAAATTGCCTATATCTCTTAAATTAGAGAAAAAATTGCTCACCCCTTGCTCTACAATATCTGGCGTCACTGTTTCATACACATTGACCACAGGCACTAAAACACTTTTATCCACGGCATCATTAAACGAGTAGACCTTACGGTTAAAGTTTTCGTATGGGTCTCTTGGATCTGGGTCAACTCCAAGTGAAGAGCTAGTTGGAGCACTTGAACATGCTGATAACAGCATTAAACAAAGTGCTAAGGCACCCACGCGCGCACTACTTAGTTGTCCTTTCATATGTTTCTCTTTGCTTTAAAAACTTGCCTTAGCGCTACCACGCCATAACCTGCTTTATAAATGGAATAGTAATACGCCGTTTTTCGTGCCATGAAGCGGCGTCAAGTGAGTCTAATACTGCAAGTAAATTAGCTAGACCACGGGGACTGCGTGAAAATATATAAGCTACTTGTTCATCACTTAACTGCAAACCTTTTTGTTTGGCTTTAGCTTGTAGCAGCTGCCCAGAGGCTTGTTCATCCAGCGCATTAAGGTGGAATACTCCAGCTAACTGCAAGCGCGAACGCAGGTCATTTAACGAGCAATCTATAGTGCGTGGGTTGGATGTCGCAGATACAACAAGGCGATTACCTTGCTGTGTTAAATTGTTGTATAAGTGAAACCAAGCTTGCGCCCATTGGTCATCAGCTATTAATAAGTGCAGATCATCAACACAGATCAGTGAATTAGCCTCTAGCCCGGCAAGGCAATCATTGGCTTGATCAGCTGGTATTTTAAGCAGTTCGCTACAGCTAATATAGATCGCTTCTTGACCCATTTCTTGAGCTTGCAGCGCGCAGCCTTGCAGCAGATGGCTTTTGCCCACACTTTGAGAGCCAAATACGTAGAGGCTGTCGCAGTGGTCAATTTTTAGTAGCTGGTCTACGGCGTCAGCCAGCGCTGGAGCACCAGCAAAACTAAAATTACTTAGCTGCTGCTGAGCATTTAAAGTGACACCAAGAGTAAGTTGCCTAGAGCCCAGCTGTTGAGGCATGTTTGTTACAGCATTTAACGTCATTCACTATCCTGCTGGCCATACAATGGGCTGGTAATATAGCCCGCATAAAGATTTCGCAACAATACCATAATCACGGCTGAAATGGGTAGAGCCAACAAAATCCCCATAAACCCAAACAGTTGTCCACCTGCTAAAATGGCGAAGATAACTGCCACTGGATGCAAGCCGATACGATCGCCCACAAATAACGGGGTTAATACAAAACTCTCTATCAATTGCCCTATGGCAAATACTGTGAGTATTAACGAAAGTGGCAACAAACTATCAAACTGAAAAAAACCAATAGCCATAGCCACAGCTATACCCACGATAAAACCAAGGTACGGCACCACGCTAGCTAAACCTGCCAATACGCCAATTATCAGGGCGTAATCTAAGCCTATAAAACTAAGCCCAAGAGCATATATGATGCCTAAGCTAAACATGACCAAAAGCTGGCCTCGTAAAAATGCAGCTAACACCTCGTTACTTTCTAGGGCAAACGCACTGACACGCGGCTCAATATTAATAGGTAATAACGCTTTAATTTTAGCTAACACCAGATCGAAGTCTCTAAGCATATAAAACGCGACTACAGGCACCATAGCTATGGAGCCTAGGGTGGATAAAAAGCTCACACTAGATTGAGTAGCATATTTGACCATCTGTGAAACAGCTCCACCTGTTTGCTGCCATTGTGCCCCTAGTTTTTGTGTAACTGATTGTAAGTTAATCGCTGTTAAATCTAAGCCTAAAGCAGCCTGTAACCATGGCAATAGTGTTGTGTTATACCAAAGCTCTAATTGAGGCAAGAGATTCACTAAAGCTTGTAGCTGTTTCACTAACAATGGAACAATAATAATGATCATCCCTACTACTACTATAGTTAACACAACAAAAACTATTACCGTTGCAATGGTTCTGCTAAACCCCCTCGCTTCTAGTCGGTCAGCAAACGGGTCTGCTAAATAAGCGATAAAAACACCCACTATAAAAGGTGTGAGTACAGGCTGAAGTAAATACATTAAACCTGCTAGGATAAAACCCACTATAAGTAGTAGCCATGTTTGAGACTGTGTCATTAAAAAATCCTTATATTAATGTTGATTCCGTTGTACATATTAACGCCATTGATAATGCCATATCAGGTCGTTAGAGCTGCCTGGCTGTGCCAAAAATTGCTCTTGCTCACTATTGTCTACAAGCTTTAGCCTTTGTTTCAAATCCACAATGGATTTAATTTTGGCAAGGCTTGATTGTGCAAATAATTTAAACTCTAAAGTAGCACCGTTTGCACTGTACAGCTGCACTTGCTGTATGCCACTAAGGGCTTGTAATATTTTTTTCAACTCTACGTAGTCTTCAAAATTTATCACCCGATCTACTCGCAATATGACACTTTCAAGCTGAGCTTCATCTAGGTTTTTAACACTGGTTGCCAAGGCAAATTTGGCCACCAAACTAGAGGCTAGGCGATCTTGCAGAGGCGCTGTTAATGCAGCCAAATCGGCACTTTGTGAAGACCACTGCTGCTCAATATCGTCAAGCCAAAAATCCCACTGAGCTTGCCATAAACCCTGAGTGTCTTGAAATATACGCCCCACTAAAACGCCATCTGCCTGATAGCGTTTGGAGGCCTCTTTTATAGGCTCTTTAAACAACCCCCATAAAGCACCTTCATCTATTGCCAACTGATCTTCAATATCTAATAAAGGCCACAACATAGGTATGCCTCGTTCATTAGCTTGAGACATTATTTGTGCCGCTACTGGATGACTATCACTATTAATAATCTGACGCCCACCTTGCACGTCTTCTACCAACCACACTAGCACTGCTGCCCGTTCTGTACCCCATATAGGCAGCCCTGCATCACTAACCAACTGATTAACTTTTAATGGATCAAAAGCCAATTCAATAGCCGCTTTGGGCTGTCCTGCATTTAACTGGGTAGTAAAGGAAAATTGCTGTACGTATGACTCCACATCATTTAATGCTTTACGTATGAGAGCGCTGTTAAGGCTTTGAGTTTGCCCAGTGACTTTTACCAACACTTGACTCAGACCTAATTTTTTTGCTTTTAATACCTGACTTGCAGACTGATCTTCCACTACAACTTGTGCATTATAGATACCACTTACAGATAAACTAAATGCCGGATTTGCAAATAACACTAACACTGTTAATAGTATTTTTTTCAGCACAGAAGCTACCAATTGAGGAGATTTTAACGCCATATAAGTTTTTGATCGTCTTGAAGTTGGGTGATTTTCTTATTCCACCCTCACTATAGTCAATATGCGTGCGTGTCGCTAGCAACAAAAGCACAAAAAACCCTTAAACTTCTTCTATTAGCGGGTGATGAAATGCTGGGAGAGTGGTAAAATATATCCCTATCGTTTTAATCTCTTAAGGTCACTTCCTGCTATGAGCACCCAAGCCCCTACTAATTCCCTAAGTTACAAAGATGCTGGTGTCGATATCGATGCAGGCAATGCCCTTATTGAACGAATTAAAGGGGTTGCAAAGCGCACCCGTCGCCCAGAAGTAATGGCTGGGCTAGGTGGTTTTGGCGCCTTGTTTGAATTACCCAAAGGTTATGATGAACCTGTACTGGTTTCTGGCACTGACGGTGTAGGTACAAAGTTAAAGCTAGCTTTAGAGCTTAACCGCCATGATCATATCGGCATAGACCTTGTTGCTATGTGCGCAAATGACCTCATTGTTTCTGGTGCGCAGCCATTATTCTTTTTAGACTATTATGCTACTGGCAAACTAGACGTAGAAATAGCAACACGTGTAGTAACTGGCATTGGCGAAGGCTGCTCTCTTGCAGGTGCATCTTTAGTCGGTGGTGAAACCGCTGAGATGCCAGGCATGTATGAAGGCGAAGATTACGATTTAGCCGGATTCTGTGTAGGTATTGTAGAGAAAAGCAAAATTATAGACGGCACCAAAGTTGCTGCAGGTGATGTACTTATTGGCCTACCCGCATCGGGACCACACTCGAATGGTTACTCTTTAATCCGTAAAATCATTGAAGTAAGCAAAGCTGATTTACAGCAAGACATCAACGGCATCACCCTTGGTGAAGCTTTGATGGAACCTACCCGTATTTATGTAAAAGCTTTATTGGAATTGTTTAAGCACGTAGATGTAAGAGCTTTGTCGCATATTACAGGTGGCGGCTTACTTGAAAATATTCCTCGTGTTTTACCCGCAGACAGCGTTGCCGTAATTGACACCAACTCTTGGCAGCAACCTGATGTATTTGCTTGGTTACAAAACAATGGCAATGTGACTGATACTGAAATGTACCGTACCTTTAACTGTGGTGTAGGCATGGTTATAGTAGTGGCTGAAGCAGACCAAGAAAAAACGCTAAAGACGCTAGAAGCTGCTGGCGAAAAGCCTTGGGTTATTGGCAACATCAAGCAAAACTCTGGCTTAGAAGACGCTATTATTCTGCGTTAACAACACTTGGATACTTTGATGCATCAAGAATCATTACAGCAGATACCGCGCCTTGTGGTGCTTATATCTGGCGGTGGTAGCAATCTACAAACATTGATTGATGCTATTGCTGCGGGCACCATTGTGGCTACTATTGAATTAGTAATTAGCAACCAACCCAATGCCATGGGTTTAGCTCGTGCTCATAAGGCGGGTATTGCAACTCAGGTGGTCAATCACCTTGAGTACAGCAGTCGTGAAGCGTTTGACCGGGAATTAATACGCGCTATAGATGATAAGCAGCCAGAGCTTGTAGTGTTGGCTGGATTTATGCGTATTTTTACGCCTGAGCTTACCAACCATTACCATGGCCGCATGCTTAATATTCACCCCTCACTATTGCCTTTATTTAAAGGCACTAACACTCATGAGCGGGCGCTAGAAGCCGAAGAAGATCAGCACGGCGCCAGTGTTCACTTTGTAACAAGTGAACTTGATGGCGGACCTATTGTCATACAAGCCATAGTGCCAGTTTTAGAAATGGACTCACCGAGCGTTTTGGCTGCTAGGGTTTTAGTACAAGAGCATATTATTTACCCCATCGCTATCAAATGGTTTTGTGAGGGGCGCCTAACGCTGCAGAACGCCACTGTGTCAATGGATGGTCATAATCTGCCAGTACAAGGAATGCCTTACCTGCCCTAATAGCTGCCAATTATTCATTAATCAAGGAAGTGCAATGTCTTATTTTCAGCAATTTTTATCTTACCTACCCCGCATAACTACACTTTTATTAATCATGCTTTGGAGTATTAGCTCCAATGCATCCCTGCGTTCTTTTGAAGCTGCATATTCTAGTCAATGGGATTTAGGTATCAGCTTATCTGGCAAAGCCAAACGCAGTTTAATCAAAAACCAAGATGGCAGTTATCGCTTAACCACATCTGCTAGCGCCATGGTTGCATCACTCACAGAATCTAGCTTATTTAATGTGGCAGATGATCAAATTTTACCTGTGCACTACCGTTACCAACGCAAGATATTGAATAAAACTCGTAAAGTAGAAGTCGCTTTTGAGTGGCCTAATCTTAAGGTTGAAAACACTGCTGGGGGTTCCTCTTGGGTAATGGATATTGTGCCTGGCACACTAGATAAACAAAGCGTACAAATGCGCCTACAACTTGACTTGGCCCAAACACCTAAAGCTGATAATAGTTTAAACAAAACCTATCATTATGAAGTAGCAGATGGCGGACACCTTAAAACCTACAGTTTTATTATAGACGGTGAAGACGTTATCGAAACGCCACTAGGTCGCTATAAGTCAATACGCATTAAGCGTGACCGTGGCGTAGAATCTGATCGTGAAACATGGATTTGGTTTGCCCCACAATTAGATTACAGCATCGTTAAAATTGTACAAAAAGAAGCGGATGGAAAACGTTACCAGCTCAATTTAGTAGAACTGAAATGGCTTGATAGTTGAGTGTTAAAAAATACAGCACGGTATATGCAAAACTAAGTAAAATTATTAGCACCTAATATGTAATTTAGTTAAACTTAATAAATATTAAACCGTTATTGAAGGATTTACTTTGGCTACTTTGAACCGTTTTGCTGCCTTAATTTTTACCGCTACTACAGCCGTAAGTAGTCATGCTAGCCAATTTGAAGAACTGTTTGCACTTGCTCAGGCCAATGACCCAAGTTATCTAGCCGCTCAGCACATGTTAGAATCTAAATTACAGATTATCCCTCAAGCTAAAAGCGCTATAGTGCCAGTAGTGAGCGGATCAGTTAATCAAAATATAGCTTTAGACTCTGCATCCAATAGCAATACTTATGGTGTTACGGTAGCAATGCCTTTAAGGCTCGATGCATACTATGGTATGAAAGTGGCCGAACAAAGTGCTGCTGGAGCAAGGGTTAGTTTTGAGAAAACCCATCAAAATCTTATTTACTCTGTTATTGAACGCTATGTCGGTGTTTTAAAACAACAGAATCAACTTTTTTCAAGCTTAGCTGAACTCACTGCACTTGAGCAACGTTTAAAACAAACTCGCCAACAAGTGGAACTAGGTATCACCAGCATTATAGAGCTACAAGATGTTGAAGCTAGTTTGCAACAATTACAGGTAGTGCTGTTACAAGTGGAGCAAAGCTTAAGCTTGGCTCGCTCAGATCTAGAAAACTTAACCAATCA
>DKMQ01000046.1 GCA_002470565.1 Oceanospirillaceae bacterium UBA7410
GGCTGGCTTTGATAGTGCATAAATAAAGGAAAGGTAATGACGCAAAAAAATATTCTCTTCATTATGTTAGATCAGCTGCGTGCTGATGCGTTGTCCTGTTATGGAAATGAAGTGGTGCACACTCCCCACATAGACCGATTGGCCCAACAAGGCGTGCAGTTTAATAGGTGTTATGTTCAAGGCACCAGCTGTGGTAATTCTAGGGCATCTTACTACACAGGCCGACATGTGCGTTCTCATGGGGCCACTTGGAATGGTTGGCCTAACAGAGTGGATGAGTTAACTTTAGCTGATCATCTTGCAACCTGTGGTATGAACACTTATTTGATGGGTAAAACCCACATGAAGCCAGATCTTGCAGGTATGAAACGCCTAGGCCTTGAGCCACAATCAGAGCTAGGACGATTTTTGAGTAACGCTGGGTTTAGCCAAGGTGAACATGATGATGGCCTGCATACTATAGGTGTGGCTGGTGGTTATGGTGCAGGCACACCGGCTTATTATGATTATCTACGAAAGCATGGATATGAAGCAAAAAATCCTTGGGTCACTTGGGCTAGCGCCATGAAGGATGAAGAAGGTGTGTTGCGCAACGGCATGTTTTTAAAATATGGACACTTACCTGCCCGGGTAGATAAAACTCATTCTGAAACTGCATACACGACCGATCGAGCCGTCGAAATGATTGAGCATTTGGGGCATCAAAATTGGTGTTTACATTTATCTTATATTAAACCTCACTGGCCCCTTGCGGCGCCTGCACCTTATCACCAGATGTATCGCGGTGTTGATTTGCCAAAAGCGATAAAGTGCGAAGCTCAAAAGCAAAACCCTCATCCTATTTATAAAGCTTTTATGGATTTGCCCCAAAGCCAAACCTATGCCAAAGATGAGTATCGCAATCATGCCTTGCCCACATATTATGGCTTGGTGAAAGAAATTGATGACAATTTAGGGCGCTTATTTGAAGCTTTGAAGCTGCAAGGTCAAGATAAAAATACCATGATCGTATTGACGTCTGATCATGGCGACTATTTTGGTGATCATTGGTTAGCTGAAAAAGATTTATTTCATGATGCTGTAGCTCGTGTACCACTGCTTATTATGGACCCTAGTATTGCCGCCAACTCAAGTCGAGGCACTCAATGTGATCAATTAGTGTGTGCCATTGATCTAGTGCCCACCTTCGTAGATTGGGCTGGTGGTCAGCCCCAGTGGAATTGGTTGGAAGGGCAGTCGTTGGTGCCAGTGATTCATAATCTACCTATGATTGAGCGAAATTGCGTGGTGTCAGAATGTGACTATGGCGTAATGGACTTTACCCAAAAATTGGGCCGTACCAGTGATAATGCCCGCATGACCATGTTATTTGATGGGCGCTACAAATATATCCACTGTTTGGGTTTTAAACCCATGCTATATGACTTACAAGAAGATCCACAAGAGTTTGTAGATCTAGGTCAAGATGTTGGGTATAAAGCTGTGCGTGGGCAACTTGGTGAACAAATGTTGGATTGGTCTGCTGGACTAAAAAACCGTGTGAGCGTTAACCAAAGCATGGTTGATCGTCAGCTAGGTAAAGCAGGTGAGGTGGGTATTTTAATTGGTTATTGGCAACAAAATGACGTGCCTCAGGCTCAGCAACTTGTGCCTGAGGTACCAGATAAATAGCAAAAGTGAACTGCCTATGGTGCCTGTTATGGTGTTTCGTAAGTGCCCAAAATTTGCATTTCTCCACTGCGCTTATGCCAGCGACCACGCGCCATGACATCAGTAATATTGTGTTGCTGATCTAAAACCACCATGTCGGCGTCTTTGCCTTGCACTAGCCTGCCTTTTTGAGACAGTTTTAATAAGTCGGCCACGTTAGAGGTAAAGGGCAAAAGGGCCTCCTCCATAGGCACATGGTTATTTAGCACTTCAGCTAAGGTTTTCACCAAGGTGGATGCGCAGCCTATGCCCATGCTCTCAGGCTCTCCTTCGGCATTAAAGTGAGGTAGACACCCGCCACCATCAGAGCTAATGGTTAGCTTATCAGCAGGATAACCCCCATCTCGATAACGTAAAAATGCTTCAGCCGCAGACCAGCCCGGTGCGCTGTGACCTTCGGGGAAGGCAGTTACATCTAGCCTTACCCCTTCAAGAGACAAAGGTAGTGCTTCATCAAATAGGGTTTTGTTACGGTTAATGTGGGTTGGGTTAAATACTCTAGCTGGAATTTCACAAGTGTCCAGCGCTTCACGCACAAGCTCTAGGCCTCGTTTACCATCGCCCATATGAATATGTAAAATACCGGCTTTGCCCGTCATTAAACCAGCTACATGAGCTTCACTTGCTACGCGCAAAAACTCACTCAAAGTAGGCTGGCTTGAACGATGATCACTGATGGCTAATTCTCCCACACCAATCACTGGGTCAATAAACACGATGTCTCCACGAGCACTGTCTGTAAGGGTAGTCAAAGGCAAGTGATAGCCCCCAGTATGACACCAAGCAGACATACCTTCTTCACGTAAACCATAGGCTTGAGTCACTAAGCTCTGGGTGTTGCGGGTTAGGTCGTCTGTACCTAATACTCCCACCACACTTGTCACACCAAAGGCTGTAAACTGCGATAAAAATACAGGAGGCACACGGCTAGCTGGGCCTGTTTCACCGCCGCCACCGGTTATATGGGCATGTCCATCTATGAATCCGGGCACCAATGAAGCCCCTTTTAAATCGGTCACTTCTACCTGCAGAGCGTTATCTAATATGGGTAAGTGTGAACCGATGTAAACAATGGTCTGTCCAGCGATAAGCAAGTGACAAATGCCCATGGCTTCAGGTGAAAAAAGGTTAGCGTTGGTGATGAGCTTTAGCATGGTTAACCTGTATGTTAAAAACTAATAAAAGAATTGTGGTATTTTTTAAACTTTAGCACGGCCACAGCTTATTTATCCAAATTTTGTTGGAATATAATGTGTGCCTAGCTAGCCACTATTTGGCTTCTAAGCGTTCTTGCCGAGGTGATATTGAAAATTTCAAACGATAGCGCTTGGCTAAATATGACGTTGAGTTAAAGCCACATGCAGTGGCTACTTCAAAAGTAGAAAGGCTAGTTTGTTGTAGCAATAGTTGAGCTTTTTTCAGCCTTAAGTTTAAGTAATATTGAGCTGGTCTTAGGCCAAAGTGATGTTTGAATAAGCGCTCCATTTGGCGTAAAGACAAACCGGACATGTCAGCAAGATGTTGGTGTGCAATAGGGGATTCAGTATGACGATGCATTAGCTCGATAGCCTTGATCAAAGCAGGGTGATGAATGCTTAGCCTAGTTTGGGTAGCCATGCGTTGGTGTTCATGGGCGCTACGTATGCTAGGGTGAATGCATTGTTCTGCCACGTCTTTTGCCAGTTGCAGTCCGTGTTGTTGGGTGATTAGTTGTAACATCATATCAAGGCCAGATAAACCACCTGAACATGTCATAAAGTGACGATCCATTTCATAGAGTTCACCAGTAATATTTAGTAATGGAAACTCTTCCTTAAAGCTCTCAATGTTTTCCCAATGAATCGTGCAAGGGCTTTGATGTAATAGCTTTGCACGAGCAAGTAACACTGTGCCTGTTGAGGTGGAACCCAAGGTAATAGAGCGACGATATAAAGCTCTAAGCCATTGACTAAGTATAGGGTTGTCATGATTTTTTACATCAATACCCGCCACCACAATCAAGGTGTCTAATCCTTGCGTGTCTGACATGTTACGAGTGGCAGCAACGTCTATACCATTACTGGCTCGCACGGGTAAACCGTCTTTGCTATAAAATGACCACTCATATAAATCAGATTTGCTTAGTCGGTTTGCCATCCTTAGGGGTTCTACAACAGCTGACATAGAGAGCATAGAGAACTGATGTATAAGAAAAAATCCAATGTGGGTTAAATTACTTGTGGGTTTTGGTTTCATATTGAGTGTGTGGAGGATCTAAAAAGGGCAATAAGAGGGTATTTATACATTAAATTATCCGTTTAGTGTCGATTTAGTGTCTTTTAGTAACACATTTCAATGTTAATGTTGATGCAATCAACCTCTTATTAAGAGCCTATATATTAGGCCTTAGGTAAAATATATGAGCCGTACAGAAGGTCGCCGCCGCAAAGTAAAGCAAGCACCTATTAAATCGTTTGCTATCCATCAGCTTGAAAGGCAAGTAAAACGTAACCGCTTTGCGCCAATGGCTGCGCTTGAGCCAGAGCAAGTTGAGCTAATCCATGATGCCTCTATGGATATACTTGAGCAGCTAGGTATTGAAGTGATGGGCCAAGCGGCGCTTGATTTATTTAAGCAAGCAGGTGCAGATGTAGATGCCCAAGGCATTGTGCGCATGGACAGAGCTTTGGTGATGGAGTGCATCAGCAAAGCCCCTTCACAGTTTACCCTTACGCCCCGTAACCCTAATAATGCTTTGGATATTGGCTCTAATATAATTCACTTTGGCTTAACTTCTGGCCCACCAAATGTGCACGACTGCATCAATGGGCGTCGTCTGGGAAATTTCACAGACTATGAGCACATGATTCGTTTTGGCCAATATTTTAATGTTATTGATTTTTTTGGTAATCAGGCCGTGGCCCCCACAGATTTGCCGCCTAATACCAGACATTTAGATACCACCTTTGCTAACCTAACTCTTGCAGATAAAGTGTTTTTTGCCCAAGGCATTGGTGCTGGGCGTGTTAAAGATGCTGTCACAATGAATGCGATTGCTAACGGTATGACATTGCATGAACTGGCGCAAAAACCAGCCACAATGACCAATATCAATATAAACTCACCTCGTAAGTTGGATGACAGTATGGCCTATGGCGCCATGCAAATGGCAAAAATGGGCCAAGCAGTAACAGTGACACCCTTTACACTGATGGGCGCCATGACCCCAACCACTATGGCAGGCGCACTGGCCCAACAAAATGCTGAAGCTTTGTTGGGTATTGCCTTAGTGCAACTGACCAAAGCTGGCGCGCCAGTAGTGTATGGCGGTTTTACCTCAAACGTTGATATGCGCTCAGGAGCCCCTGCTTTTGGTACGCCAGAGAACTGTTTAGCCAATATGGTCAGTGGACAAATGGCCAGACGATATAACTTGCCCTACCGCACCAGTGCCTGCAATGCGTCTAATGCAGTTGATGGGCAAGCGGTATACGAAACCCAAATGGCTTTGTGGGGCTCGGTGATGGGCCACGGTAATTTAATTTATCATGCAGCAGGTTGGTTAGAAGGTGGTTTGGTCGCCTCTTTTGAAAAAATTGTGATGGACTGTGAAATGCTGCAGCACATGGCAGTGATGATGCAGCCTCTAAAAATAGATCGCATTGAAATAGGCATGGAGGCTATGGAAGAGGTAGGGCCTGGAGGCCATTTCTTTGGTTGCAGCCACACTATGGAACGTTATAAAAGTGCCTTTTACCAGCCGTTTTTGAGTGACTGGAAAAACCATGAAAGCTGGGTTGAAGCAGGGTCCAAAGATGCTACCATGAGGGCCACTGAAATTTGGCAGAAAATTTTAGCCGAGTTTGAACCACCCAAAATAGACATCGCTAAAAAAGAAGAACTTGAAGCATATGTAGCCAAACGCAAAGAAGAGCTTTGTGGCAGTGAGCCACTACTTGAGCCGATTGATTAGAGCCTATCGAAATAGGTAGTACGCGACATAACACATTAATAAACAAGGTTAACTCATGGCATCTCATTACCCATTAGCAGACGCACAACATACTGCCATTGTCCCAATAACGATTGATCTTCGCAGTGACACTGTGACACGACCAAGCGAAGCTATGCGAGAAGTGATGGCCAGTGCCCAAGTGGGTGATGATGTGTATGGGGATGATCCTAATGTAAATGCCCTAGAACATGAGGCAGCCCAGCTATTAGGTAAACAAGAAGGTCTATTTTTACCCAGTGGCACCATGAGTAATTTAGCCTGTGTGCTGGCGCACTGCCAAAGAGGTGAAGAGGTTATAGTGGGTGATCGCTATCACATTAGTTGTGATGAAGCTGCAGGGGTGGCGGTGCTTGGCAGTGTGGCAATACATTCCATAAGCACAGATAAGTTTGGCTATTTTAATCTTGATCAGCTCAATGCGTCGGTGAAGCCCAATGATTTTCATTGCCCCATATCACGGCTACTATGCCTAGAAAATACTGTGGGAGGATGCATTCAAGAGCAAAGCCATATTGATGCTTTAGTAGATTGCGCTAAATCCCACGGGCTATCCACGCACATGGATGGCGCCAGACTCCTTAACGCTGCGGTAGCGCAAAACTTGCCACCAGCTCGATTAGTAGAATCTATCGATACGGTGTCTTTGTGTTTATCTAAAGGCTTAGGTGCGCCTTTAGGTTCGGTATTAGTTGGCCCTAAAGATACCATTCAAAGGGCGCGAAGGTTACGTAAAATGCTAGGTGGAGGCATGCGACAAGCTGGCGTGATTGCAGCTGCAGGCCGATACGCCTTAACTCACAATGTCGCTCGCTTAGCGCAAGACCATGTGCGTGCACAAATATTGGCCACGGCTCTTGAAGGCATAAAGGAGCTGTATTTAGATCGAACTTTAGTGCAAACAAATATGCTTTTTATACAATCTCCACAGATGCCAGCCTTGGCTGATTATCTAGCTAAGCGAGGTATTGCCATCACAGCTGTCGGAAAACATTGCCGGATTGTTTTACATAAGCAAGTGGATGATAAGGCTGTACAGAAAATTTCTGAGTCTATAAAAGCCTTTTTTACGGCCGCTTAAATGGTTTTATAAAGCCGTGTGTTAATCATGTCCAGTCATATGCTGTGGTGGTGATGGCTAATAAAGTAGTGTTTTTAATTGTCTAAAGTCCAGTATCCTTAGCAAAAATTTGCCTATTAAGGGCTTTATCATGATAATAACTACGCTAGTGTTTTTAGCTTTACGCTTTTTATAAATTTTAGTGACCACTTCTTACTATGCAAACTCTCGCACTGATCGACGATGATTTAGAAATCCGTCAGCTTCTAAGCCAATACTTGAGCCAACAAGGGTTTGATGTGATTGCTTTTACTGATGGTGAAAGTTTCTTAAAAGCCCAGATGTCCCAGTTTGATCTAGCTGTTTTAGATATAGGCCTGCCGGGTATGGATGGGTTAGATGTGTGTCGCAACTTAAGACAAACCTCAAGCTTACCAGTAATTATGCTCACAGCAGCCAGTGATGACCTGGATCGTATTTTGGGTTTAGAGCTAGGTGCTGATGATTATATGGGCAAGCCGTTTAACCCTCGAGAATTGTTAGCTCGGGTAAAAGCTTTGCTGCGCCGCGTCAAGGTTCAGCAACCTGTGGCCAATTCAGAAAATACGCCTACCTTAAACATAGATACTCTAACGCGCAGTGTCAGCTATGCAGGCACTAATCTGCCACTCACTGGCGCTGAATTTGATCTGCTTAACCTTTTATATCAACACCAAGGGGAAGTGCTCAGTCGAGATGTCATTTGCCAAGTATTACATGGGCGTAATGCCCAACCCTTTGACCGCTCTATAGACACCACTATTAGCCGTTTGCGCAACAAGCTTAATCAAGTGGCAGGTGACAGCATTCAAAGTGTGCGAGGCAAGGGCTATGTGCTGGTATTAGTGTGAGTTTATTAAAAGGGATATGGTTAAGGGTACTCCCCAATTCTATAATGGCACGTGTCACCATGGTGCTCTTTGTTGGCATTTTGATGGCTCAGGTTTTTGGTACTTGGTTGTGGGTATCACAACTTAAAGCCAAT
Source organism: Oceanospirillaceae bacterium UBA7410 (assembly GCA_002470565.1). GTDB lineage: Bacteria > Pseudomonadota > Gammaproteobacteria > Pseudomonadales > Balneatricaceae > Njordibacter. The sequence goes on from DKMQ01000046.1 coordinate 7,786, forward strand.
GAAAGAAATCGTTTAGTGGACGTGTCCCAAACTATGGGTTCTCGTATTGGCCAAACGGTACAGTTTTTTAAGAAGTTGCCAGACCAATATCGCCACATTGTATTAGATCAGCTGCGTGATATGGGAGGCACCCGTTTTTTTGTCTCAGTTAATAAGCAGCATATTAGCTTGCGCAATATCCCTCAAACAGATTTTTCCCAATTGGTTAGGCAACAACTTAGCACCAGTATTGTTAATCAAATGGGCGAAGCAAACGGGCTGGATATTCAATTTGTTGATTTTGATGATCTAAAGATACTATCTGGCTCTAATTTAATGGTGGACTTGTCGCCCAAATGGAAGCGCTTTGCCCTCATAGAACCAGGTGATGATAGTCCCGTTGCCGTGGTGCAATTACCCGTAGCCAATGAATGGATTTACTTAGCTGCAGTGATTCCTGAAGGCCACATGCTCACCGGAGTAACTTGGCTTACAAGTGAGCGTATGTTAAGCATTAGCTTAGTATCTTTAACCGTGTTGTTGCTTACTTTGCTGCTGGTGCGCTGGGTAGTGAGGCCTTTGCGTCTATTAGCTAGGCAAGCAGAGGCCATAGGCAAGGGTCGCAAGCCTCGCCATATGCGTGAGCAAGGCTCCAGTGAAATGGTGGCTACTATTCGTGCGTTTAACACTATGGTTGGCCGCATTCAAAAGTTTACAGGTGACAGAGAGCGGCTCTTTGCTGCTATTTCCCATGACCTTAAAACCCCACTTACTAGAGCAAGGCTTAGGGCTGAAATGATCTCTGATACGGATCAAAAGCAGGCTTTAATTGGTGATTTAGAAAACCTAGAAACCATGGTTAAAGGCAGTTTGCAGATGATGAAAGACGATGCCATTCATGAAAACGCAAAACGCATTGATCTAAGCCAATTGCTTTTGGATTTAGCAGCAAACAACCAAATATATGGGCTACCTATAGAGTTAGACATTCAGCCTGGGTTAGTGATCGATGGACGCAGCATGGCCTTGCAACGCCTATTTAGTAACCTTGTTGATAATGCACTGGCCTATGGTAAAGCTGTGAAAATAGTAGCTAAAGCCAACCCACAGGGCACTTTAATTTCCATCATGGACCCAGGTCCTGGTTTAAGTGATGCTGATAAAGCTAGAGTATTTGAACCTTATTATCGTATTAATCAAAAACCCAGTGGTGACCACGTTGGTCTTGGGTTGGGCATTGCGCGCAGCATAGCCAACCTTCACGGAGGGGAGTTAGAGCTTAAAGACCGAAGGGGTGGTGGTCTAATGGTTGAAGTTTATTTCTATTCGTAACCTTTTGTCACACTTCCCTACGTTGTGTCACGGTGACCTATATAAACTCCTGCTACCGGAGTGTGACTGCCGGATAATAAGACTAATGAGGAATTCACATGAACACAAAGTTAACAGGTTTGGCTTTAGCCACTATGATGGCTGCGGCACCTAGCGTACAAGCAGGCGAAGTAGAAGTATTACATTATTGGACCAGTGGCGGTGAAGCTGCCAGTGTGGCATTTTTAAAGGATCAGTTAGCGGCTTCTGGCGTAGATTGGGTTGATTTTGCAGTAGCTGGTGGTGCAGGTGAAAGCGCCGCGACAGTGCTTAAATCTCGTGCTATTTCTGGCAACCCACCTACAGCTGCACAAATCAAAGGCCCATCTATTCAAGACTGGGGCGAGCTAGGCTTTTTGACTAGCATCGATGACGTTGCTCAAGCGAACAACTGGGATGAGATTTTACCAGAAGTCGTATCAAACGTGATGAAGTATGAAGGCAAATATGTAGCTGCACCAGTAAACGTACATCGTGTTAACTGGTTGTGGGCTAACCCAGAAGTATTCCGTAAAGCAGGCGCTACTATCCCAACAACTTGGGATGATTTCATGGTACAAGCTCAAAAACTAAAAGACGCAGGCTACATTGCCCTAGCTCACGGTGGACAAGCTTGGCAGGATGCTACTGTATTTGAAGCGGTTGTTCTAGGTGTTGGTGGTGCTGACTACTACAACAAAGCTTTTGTACAAGCAGATATGGATGCACTAAACAGTGCAACGACCAAAGAAGTCTTTGAAACCTTTGGTCAATTGCGTCAGTTTGTTGATATCAACTCTCCAGGACGTGATTGGAACTTAGCCACCTCTATGGTTATCAATGGTGAAGCAGGAATGCAAATCATGGGTGACTGGGCTAAGGGCGAATTTAAGGTTGCAGGCATGAACCCTGGCACAGACTATGTGTGTGTAGCAGCTCCTGGCACTTCTGGCGCTTATACCTTTAACGTAGACTCATTTGCTTTCTTTAACCAAAGCGATGCTGACAATACTCAGGCTCAAAAAGTGATGGCCAAAGAAATCTTAAGTACCGATTTCCAACGTGTATTTAACCTTAACAAAGGTTCAATTCCAGCACGTTTAGGCATGGCGCGTACCGAGTTTGACTCTTGTGCTCATGACTCTATGGATGCATTTGTTGCTAGTTCTGCATCAGGTAGTTTAGTGCCAAGTTTTGCTCACGGCATGGCTGTTTCAGAAGCGGTTTCAGGGGCAATCTATGACTCTGCAACTCAGTTCTTTAACTCAGATGACTCTGCAGAAGCTGGTGTAGCTGCACTTGTAGCAGCGGTTGCTGCTGCTAAGTAAGCACAACTTGCTTTGTCATTGCCAGCTTCATCGGCAATTATAGGCTGGGCCCAATCGTTGCAATGATGACTGGGCTTAAGTTTGGCAATGACATATTTCTAAAAAATTCATTGAGCTAACCTAGAGCTAACTTATGTTCGATTATCTCGAAAAACAATTACCCAAACTAATTTTGGCACCTACTGCCATTGTTACTTTGGTCTGTATGTATGGCTTTATAGGCTGGACTGCAGCACTGTCTTTCACCAAAAGCCGCATGCTACCCCAATGGGATTTTGTCGGCTGGCACCAGTACGAGCGTTTATTCGCTAACCCACGGTGGCATGTAGCCTTAGACAACCTGCTAGTGTTTACTGTGCTTTTTATTGTGATTGCATTGTTTTTAGGCCTTATGCTGGCCATTTTATTAGACCGTAATATTCGTAATGATGGGGCTTTACGCACCATCTATCTTTACCCCATGGCAGTGTCTTTTATAGTCACAGGTACGGCATGGAAGTGGATTCTTAACCCAGGTTTGGGTATAGAAAAAATGGTCCGCGACTTAGGCTTTACAGACTTTGAATTTCGCTGGCTAGTCGATCCAGATATGGCCATTTATACTATTGTTATTGCTGCAGTTTGGCAATCTAGTGGATTTGTTATGGCGATGTTTTTGTCAGGGCTTCGCGGAGTGGATGATAGCTTGATTAAAGCCGCCCAAATGGACGGGGCCTCGGTGTTTCGCACCTACTGGCATGTTATTTTGCCTGTCATGCGCCCTGTATTTTTTGGCGCCGTGGTGATCTTAAGCCACATTGCTATTAAAAGTTTTGACTTGGTGCAGTCCCTCACAGGAGGTGGCCCAGGCTATGCATCAGATTTACCAGCCACCTTCATGTATACCCATGCATTTAGCCGTGCCCAAATGGGCTTAGGCGCCGCAAGTGCCATGGTGATGCTAGCAGGTGTAATGGCCATTATAGTGCCGTATCTATACTCTGAGTTGCGAGGTAAAAAGTCATGAGCTCGTTAACTCTTTCTAAAAAGCTATACAAAGCCTTTTTTATTACTTTGTTGTTGGTGTTTGCATTGGCCTATTTAGGGCCTTTATACGTCATGCTAACAACCTCCTTTAAAGGCATTGAAGAAATCCGTAACGGTAACATCTTAGCTTTGCCAAATGCTCTAAATGGCAGCGCATGGGTTAAAGCATGGAGCAGTGCCTGCACTGGTGGCGACTGTTATGGCTTGGCACCCTATTTTTGGAATAGCATGCGCATTGTTATACCTGCTTTGCTTATCTCTACAGCAGTGGGTGCATTGAATGGCTATGTGCTATCTCAATGGCGTTTTAAAGGCAGTAATTTCCTCTTTGGTGCTTTATTGTTTGGTTGTTTTATTCCTTTTCAAGTAATTCTGCTGCCTATGGCTAAGCTCTTAGCTTGGCTTGGTTTGGCCAATACGGTAACCGGTTTAGTGTTAGTGCATGTGATTTATGGCATAGCATTCACCACCTTATTTTTCCGTAATTACTATGTGGGCATCCCCAATGAATTAGTGCGTGCTGCAAGGCTAGATGGCGCAGGCTTTTTTGCTATTTTTAGGCATGTATTTTTGCCTCTTTCTACTCCAATAATAGTAGTAAGTGTGATTTGGCAATTCACTCAAATTTGGAATGATTTCCTCTTTGGAGTGGTTTATTCCGGGCCAGGCACTCAGCCGATTACAGTGGCACTGAATAACCTAGTGAATACCACCATGGGCGGTAAAGAATATAACGTCGACATGGCTGCTGCGGTCATTGCCGCCTTACCTACCTTAGTCGTTTATATAGTGGCTGGTAAATATTTTGTACGTGGTTTAACTGCGGGCGCCGTCAAAGGCTAATAAGAAGATTTTACAAAGGAAAGAAACCGATATGGGTTCCATACAAATACAACAACTTACCAAGTCTTTTGGCGATACAGAAGTGCTAAAGGGCATAGATTTAGACATTAAAGATGGTGAGTTTCTCATCCTAGTAGGCCCCTCTGGCTGTGGTAAATCTACCTTAATGAATAGTATTGCTGGGTTAGAAGAAGTAACCAGTGGAGATATTTTAATTGATGGCGATAATATCACCGATTTAAGCCCTAAGGAGCGAGACATTGCGATGGTGTTTCAGTCTTATGCGCTTTATCCCACTATGAGCGTCTCGCGCAATATTAGTTTTGGTTTAGAGATGCGCAAGGTACCTAAAGCTGAAATAGAAAAAACGGTTGCTGATGTGTCCCAGCTATTACAAATAGAGCATTTATTAGATCGTAAACCTAGCCAACTTTCAGGTGGTCAGCGTCAACGTGTGGCCATGGGGCGGGCTTTAGCGCGCAACCCTCGGGTGTTTTTGTTTGACGAGCCTTTGTCTAATTTGGACGCTAAGTTGCGAGTAGAGATGCGCACCGAGATCAAAAAGCTACATAAACGCTTGGGTACAACCATTGTTTATGTAACCCATGATCAAGTAGAGGCGATGACTTTGGCTGACCGTATTGCGGTAATGAAAGATGGCCAAGTACAGCAGTTTGGCACACCCTATGAGATCTACAATAACCCAGCCAGTCGCTTTGTAGCAGACTTTATGGGCTCACCGCCAATGAACTTCATTGAATGTGTGGTATTGGATGACAAGTTAGTGATTGAAAGCCAAGGTGAGAAGTTTGAGCTTCAAGTACCTCATGGAGATCACCTTAAAAATGCGGGTGTAGACACAGTGATTCTAGGGATTCGCCCAGAAATGATTACTGAGCCAAAGCCCCATGTTGAAGGCGCGTTAGTGCATTCTATACCTATGCAAATTGAAGTGACTGAGCCTATGGGCCCAGATACTATTGCTTTTGGACAGTGGAATAGCACTGAAATTCAGGCTAGGCTAAGCCCAGAAGCAGGAGTAGATGCGCAGGATACTGGCAAGATTACGGTGCAAGTGGATACCAGTAAAGCCGTATTGTTTGATGCCTTTAGTGGTGCTCGATTAGGTGTTTAAGCATCCATAGTGTAATTATCAAAACTTAAATCACCGCGCCATGCCCATATTGCTAAAAGATCTTCGTCTTTGGTTTTCAGGGCATGGTCTATGCGGTCTAAATGTTCAAAGCTTGCCCCAGGTGTTTGGGGCTTAAAATCTTGGTCACCTCTTTGCCAAAGCGCTGTACCACTTATAATGTGGTAAAGCTCCAAAGCATCATGGCGATGCTTTGGATAAAAGGTATGGGCTTGTTGCCAGTAAATGCCAAAACGAAATTGGTCACTAAATTTCACACCCTCTGGGCCTACTAGCTCTATGTAGGCGCGGTTTACGTCTTCGCTGTTACTAAATACACCGCGTTCTACCCATGTCAAATAAGCCCCAATTTGCGCCATAGCTTTTCGAAACTCGTCGTCATTTATGGCATTTATGCTGGCCGCTAATGGCAAAGTGTTAGGGATGTCATTCCAAGTAGGGTGCGTCTTTGAAAAAGGCAGCAACAAGGGTGCAACCTCAATGCCAATAGCAGTATTACTTGCAGCAAACCGAGCACAGGCAAGGTGAATAAATTGTTGCCAGTGAAGGTTTCTACTTGAATTATTTGGCATGCTCTAATTCCAGCTTAGTAGTGTTTGGACTAACGAATTTCGGTGCGGTAACTAAAGCTATCCGCCCTGCCTCTAGTAATTCTAAACTCAACAGGGAGGTTATTTTTACTATAGGTTAACCGGTGCAATACCACCAGTGGTTCACCTACCGCTATGCCCAAGCTAGCCGCTGTGGTTTGGTCTGCTATTTCTGCCGTAAGGGATTCTTCTGAGCGAACAATAGGCAAATCAAACTGGTCTACAACCACAGCGTATAACAAATCTGGTATGTGCACTTCCTCTTTTTCCAAACCACGCACTAGATCTGCTACCCACCAACACTGCTCTATCAATACGGCTTTGTCATCACGAAAGCCTACTCTTTCTATGTAAACCATCTCAGTACCTGTGGGCACATGAAGCCTTTGGCAAATCTTTTCGCTGCCGATAGCAAGCTCTCTCACAGGGGTTTGCTTACGAATTCGTACAGGGTTTCCAGAGTGTGTGCCGTAAGAGAAGAAACGAAATAAGCTGTTATTAAAATCGATGCGAGACACGTAGGTGCCTTTACCTTGATGACGGTAGAGTAATTTTTGATGAACCAGGTTTTCAAGAGCTTTTTTAACGGTGCCAGTGCTGACTGAAAGGTATTCTGCTAATTGTGGCTCAGAGGGGATTAAATCACCAGGTGCTAATTCACCTGCGGTAATTTGTTCTTGGAGAAAATTTTCCACTACTTTGTATAAAAGTTTCCCTGGGGTTTTTTTGATGGGCCATTGAGTCATTAAGTATTTGAATCTCTGATGTTTATATAAAATTAACCTTTAAATTAACAGCTCGAATCTTAACAGATTCTGACATTGGACAAAAAAAATATTATCATAAAAGCTTGACTCATGTATATGAGTTATATTATCTATACACTACTTTGAAACGTTAATTCTGAAAAATTAATAATAATTACAACTATGGTGGTGAGTTTTAGGCTCTCCCAGAGGAAGAATCCGTGGAAATATTTGATTATATTGGGGCTATATTCAGCGTCAGTAACCTTACAGTATTGATTCTAGCCACAGCTGGGGGGTTGATTCTAGGGGCCTTGCCAGGCTTAAGCCCCACAATGGCTGTTGCACTTCTGATTCCATTTACCTTTCAAATGGATGCGGCTACAGGCTTAGTGCTTTTGGGCGCTGTATATACTGCAACCGTTGCAGGTGGAGCGATCAGCGGCATTTTAGTTAATATTCCCGGAGCCCCTGCAAATATTGCTACGGTATTAGATGGCCACCCCATGGCTAAAAAAGGTAAAGCAACCCAAGCGCTCCATTTTTGTTTTATTAGTTCTTTTGTTGGCGGCATTATTGGTGTGTTGGTGTTGATATTCTTTACGCCCCCCTTGGCTAAGTTAGCACTTCGATTTGGACCTTCAGAAATGTTTTGGATGGCCATTGTGGGTGTCACAGTCATAGGCACTTTAGGCTCCAAGTCAGTGGTAAAAGGGCTGTTCTCTGGGGTGTTAGGATTATGGATTTCAACCATAGGCATCAGCCCGATATTTGGAGAATCACGCTTTGTATTTACCGATCACCTTACTGGAGGGGTGCATATCGTTGTGGCCTTGATTGGTCTATTTGCTGTGCCTCAAATCTACCAACTTTTGGTGACCAGTAGGCAAAAATCTAGTGGAGGTTTATTTGCCACTGAAAAAACCTCGTTATTATCATCTATTCGATACAATTTAAGCCGCTTTAAAGCCTTAACTATTGGCACTCTTTCTGGAGTGATCGTAGGTATTATTCCTGGTGCTGGTGGGCAGATAGCAGGTTTGGTTGCCTATGATCAAGTTAGAAAGTTTAGTCCAGATGCTAGCAAGTTTGGCCACGGTGAACCCGATGGCGTTATTGCGGCAGAGTCGGCTAATAATGCAATGGTTGGCCCCTCATTGGTACCTTTGCTAACCCTAGGTATTCCAGGTAGTCCAACAGCAGCGGTATTATTAGGTGGCCTGCTGATTAATGGTTTGTTTCCAGGCCCTGATTTATTTACGGTGCATGCACAAGTGACTTGGACTTTTATTGGGTCATTACTAGTAGCGCAAGTATTTATGCTTATTATTGGCTTAGCTTTGAGCCGCAGTAGTAGTTACTGGGTGATGCGTGTTCCGTCTCAATATATGGCGGCAGCAGTGACTGTGCTTGCTGTGTTTGGCACCTATAGTATTCAAAATAGTTATTCTGATGTAGTGCTGATGTTAGTGCTTGGTAGCTTGATGTATGTCCTCAACAAATATGGCTTTAGTGCAGCACCTATAGTGCTGGGCATTATATTAGGCCCTATCGCAGAAGATAATTTTTCCATGGGCAAAATGATTGCTGATGTGGGAGATGGCGCACTACCTTACTTTTTGACAGGTTCGGTAAACCTAGTGCTTATATTTGTATGTGTAGTCTCCATTGGCTACAGCGTTTGGGTAGAAATAAAGCAACGCAGGCAGGTGGCTCCAGGTATGAAGCGCTCAGCCCCAGGCACACGAGTGGCTGCCATTGGTGCATTTATAGCTTCGTTGGTGGTGTGGGGCATGGTGATGTCTGCTGATGGCAGCCAAGCCTACGACTTCCCATTTTTACTGGCCGTGTTGATGTTTGCGTTTGCCGCTATATTGTTAATTGATGCACTGCGCATGTGGGCACGCCAAAAATCAGGCCCAGGCCTAGTGGAGTGGTCAGACCTTGGCATGGGCATCGCAGTGATTGTGGGTTACTTGTTGATCATGCAAACTTCAGGCTTTTACTTAGCGTCTTGGATTGCTTTTTCAGCTATTGTTTTATTTTATACAACGGATATAAATCGACAAAAAACCACCCGAATAGTGTTGGTTTCCCTAGGGTTTATGACCGCCATTTATGTGCTCTTTAGCCTTTCTCTAAGAGTTATAACACCAGGTTTTTTCTAAACGATTCGCACTATTTGGATGGTCCATATAATGCATAAAAACGCTACTCACATCACATGAGTTGGCTAATAATAAAAGGTAACTACCATGATACTAAAAAAAATAAAATCATCTATTCTTATAGCTGCAGTCACCACCGTATTGTTGGCGCCCAGCGCTACAGTATTAGCTGCTGATTTCCCTAATGCTCCCATTCAGGTAGCTGTTGCTTATGGCCCAGGTGGTGCAACAGACTTCCAAGCCCGTATTGCTACGATGATGGCTGGCAATGAAAAATATCTTAATATGCCAATGGTTATTTTTAACAAGCCAGGAGCAGGTGGCCAAAAAGGCTGGAACTGGTATGCCAGTAGTGCCAGTCAAGATGGACATCAGCTTGCAGCATATAACGTGCCACACTTTATTGCGCAATCACTTAAGTTTGACACCTCCTACAATATTAACAATCTAGAGCCCATCGCCAACTGGGGTGCAGACCCAGCTGTGCTTATTGTGCCAGCAGATAGCCCATTTAACTCAGCTACAGAGCTTGTGGCGTGGGCAAAAGCCAACCCAGGCAAGCTTACAGTCAGTGGTGCAGGTTTGTACGTAGGACATCACATTGCTGGATTACAGCTAGACAAAGCAGCCAACATTAGCACTCAGTACATTCCTGCTGGTGGCGGTGTGCCTGCAATGAAGATGGTGTTAGGTAGTCAAGTAATGGCTGGTTTTAACAACCTTAGTGATGCTTTTCGTCAAGGTGATCGTATTAAAATTCTTGCGGTAGCTGATAATCAGCGCGAAGAGACTTTTTTGCCAAACGTGCCTACGTTTAAAGAGCAAGGCATTGATATTGATGACTCGAGTGTAAACTTCAGAGGCATTATGGCTCGCACGGGCACACCACCTGAAGTGATAGATTTCCTTGCAGAACGAGTGCATGCAATGTTCCAAGACGCAAAAGTGGCTGGTAAAATGAAAGCAGGTGGTTCACCTATGCGCATTATGACCCGTGCTCAAGTGCAAAACATGTGGGCTGAGCGTCAAGTTTACTTAGACGGACTATTAGCAGATCTATAATCTTCGTTAAGTAATGAGTACAACTGCATAGACCGGGTCTTTTCAGTTGTACTCTTTTTCCAACTCAACCCTATCGTAAATAATACTTTGACATGGAGATTTAAATGTCACAGATGGACGCTCATAGTCAAGTAGCTCAGTTAATACAGCAAGCTAATCAAGCTCAAAAAACGCTTGAAGCTTATGATCAAGCTGCAGTGGATGAACTAGTGACAGCCGCTGCTTGGGCATTGGTTAACCCCGAAAACAACCAAAAACTATCTCAACTTGCCGTAGCCGAAACAGGCTTGGGTAAGGTATCAGACAAAATTACTAAAAATCACCGTAAAACCTTGGGTTTGTTACGAGACATGAAGGGTGCCAAAACAGTAGGTGTCATTAAACGTGACACCCAAATGGGCATTGTAGAAATTGCTAGGCCTGTGGGAATTGTAGGGGCTATAGTACCTTCCACCAACCCCGTTGCCACACCGATGAACATGATATTGAATGCGCTTAAATGCCGCAACGCGATTATTTTATCGCCTTCACCCAAAGGTCAGCCAAGTTGTAACCGGTTGATTGAACTCATTTATCTTGAGTTGGATCGCATAGGTGCCCCACGTCACTTAGTGCAAGCCTTACCGACTCCAGTTAGTAAAGATTTGAGCATGGAGTTGCTCAAACAAGTAGATCTTGTAGTGGTTACTGGATCTCAAAATAACGTTAGGGCAGCTTACACATGCGGTACTCCAGCGTTTGGCGTGGGGGCTGGTAACGTTACAAGCTTAGTTGATGAAACTGCCGATCTTTCATCTGCTGCAAATAAAATAAAGGCATCTAAAACATTTGATAACGCCACAAGCTGCTCTTCAGAGAACAGTGTGATTATCGTTGAAGAAGTTTACAAAGACATGTTAGAGGCACTGCATTTAGTAAATGCATGTTTGCTAAACGCCAAAGAAACGGCAGCTTTAAAAGCAGCGCTATGGCACAACGGTCATTTAAATGCAGCCATGCTTGCTAAGCCTGTAAGTGTGATGTGTGAGCTAGCAGGCATCACTCGCCAAGCAGCGTGTGATGCTGATTTTCTCATGGTGGAAGAAACAGGAGCAGGAGCTGAGTTTCCTTTTTCTGGTGAAAAAATGGCACTTGTGCTTGCTGTATATCGTGCTAAACACTTTGAAGATGCACAACACATTGCTAGCGAAATTTTAAACTACCAAGGTAAAGGCCATTCTTTAAGCCTGCACAGTGAATCGGTTGAGCGAGCAGAAATGCTAGGGCTAAAAATGCCCGTATGTCGAGTGATCGTAAACCAAGCCCACTGTTTTGCTACTGGCGGCAGCTTCGATAACGGCCTGCCTTTTTCTTTGTCCATGGGCTGTGGCACTTGGGGAGGCAATGTGACAGATCAAAATGTGCACTACCGACACTTTATGAACGTGACTCAAATAGTAACCACTATTGCACCCAGAGAAGTATCGGTTGATGATATGTTTGCTGATTACCATCTCAGGTATCTGTCATGAGCTTACAAAACTACATCCCGCCTGCAGATACAGTTAAAGCCCTGATACAACAACATGCTCGCTTACAGCCCAATAATATTTATGCACTATTTCCAGAGACACAAAGCGCATTAACGTATCAGGACTTGGAGCAAGAAATACTAGAATATGCTGCGCAATTTAATGCGTTAGGGCTAGTGCAAGGCGATACTATTTCGTTCATGATGGGCAACGGTAAAACAGCCTTAATGTTGTTTTTAAGCGCCTTGTATACCGGCCTTATCATTTCTCCGCTAAACCCTGCAGCTGGGCCAGACCAGATAGCTTATGTGTTACAACATTCAGACACCAAAGTAGTGTTTGTATCCCTAGCGTCCAAGCCTGTGATACTCGCTTTAGAAGACAATTTGCCCAAACAAA
>DKMQ01000026.1 GCA_002470565.1 Oceanospirillaceae bacterium UBA7410
CCCTGACGCGTCCCTTGGGATTTTGCCAGTCCTTTGTTTTACAAGGCCTTTTAATGACTCGCTTAACGCGTGTCACAGGCCTCCTTAACAAGGGAGCGCCATTATATCCATCGCACAGCAAAGCACAAGCTGTTTGAGAAAATAAGATGAAATAGGCAGCTTTTAACCCCCTGTTAGCAGAAAGATAGGCGTAAATAGCGGGAAGCATTGGGTTAGTGCGTTAAGGCACAGAGCTACTATATTATGTCTACTGCAAAAGAGGCTAGCGCCGCAAAGGATCTTGCCCCGCTTCACCCCCTAAAATTGGTCATTAGTTGCTACTTCTCAACATCTGCTGAATCTTTCTCATCTTCTTCTGCGTCATTATTAGTATTTGGCTTTACAAAACGGCCCACCAAAATGCCTACTTCAAATAACAACCACATAGGTACCGCTAGCAATGTTTGAGATATTACATCCGGTGGCGTGATCAACATACCAATGACGAAACAACTCACCAATACATATGTTCGCTTTTTAGCTAAGTCGTCCGCAGTAGTAGCGCCAGACCAGATCAATAGAATGGTAGCAATTGGTATTTCAAAAACAACACCAAATGCAAAAAACAGCTTTAGTACAAAATCTAAGTAGGCTGAAATATCGGTCATGACCGCTACTTCAGATGGGCCTGTAGCCGTAAAAAAGCCAAATATTAATGGAAAAACGATGTAGTAAGCAAACGCGATACCTGCATAGAACAGGATAATACTAGAGGCCAATAGAGGCACTGCCAAACGCTTTTCTTTCTTGTACAAGCCCGGGGCAATAAAGCTCCATGCCTGGTGCAATATAAATGGCATACCTATAAACAACGCTAGTACCATAGTTAACTTAAACGGTGCCAAAAATGGTGAAGCTACCTGAGTAGCGATCATGGTTGAACCTTCAGGCAACAAACTACGCAGTGGAATAGATAGGTAAAGGTAAAAATCGTTGGCAAACGGGAACATGCAGGCAAACAATAAAACCACCAGCAATACGGCTTTTAATAAGCGATTGCGCAGCTCTATAAGGTGCCCCATTAGGGGTAATTGGGTTTCTTGCTCACCTGTGTAGGCTTTTGCGTCGCTCATAGTATGTTCCAAAAACGGTTAAGACCCATCAATTGAGGGTTCTTTTGGTTCAGCTTTATTTTCTTGTGCTGCAACTACTGGAGCTTCCATGATATCCGCTTCGGCCGACAGCTCAGCCATACGGCCTTCAATTGCCTTACGGTTTGCATCAGCCTTGTTACGGATTTCATCTATCCTTAACTCGTCTTGAATCTCTTTTTGAACACCACTAACAGTGCGTTTGATTTTTCCCACCCACAAACCTATGGTACGCACTGCCACAGGCATGCGTTCTGGGCCCAGTATTAATAGACCAATAACGGCCACTAATACTAATTCTGTAAAACCAATATCAAACATAGGTTTGGCCGCTACTTTTCAGTTTTTTCAGGTTCTTGCTCTACAGCCACATCCGCACTAAAGCTCGCATCTTCTGCTGGCTTGTCATCAATCGCTTTAGGCTCTTCTGTGCCGTCTTTCATAGCCGATTTAAAGCCTTTAACTGCATTACCTAAATCACCACCAATGTTGCGAAGTTTTTTGCTACCAAACAACAATAAAATAATCGCTAAAACGATCACCAATTGCCAGATACTAATTCCACCTAAACCCATGACTTACTCCTTATGAAAAAATTACTGGCTACGATTAGCCTTTTCTACTATACCTGAGAGATCGAATCGACGTTCTAACTCTTGCAACACCGAATTATGATCTTCGCCCAGATGCGATAACATAACCAAGCAATGGAACCATAAATCAGCGGTTTCGGCAATGACGTCTTTAGTCGTAGCTAACTGCTGAGCGTCTTTGGCAGCCAAAATAACTTCGGTGGCCTCTTCGCCGATTTTCTCTAATATTTTGTTTAACCCTTTTGCATGCAAACTAGCCACGTAGGAGGATTCTGGCGCAGCCTGCCTGCGCTCTTCCAACACAAGTTGTAAGGCACTTAATACATCAGTCATTACTATAGATCTCCTTTGGGTTTTTCACTACTGCAACATTTTCATGCCACTGATCTGCCTGCAAGGTCCTAAAGAAGCAGTGTGGGCGGCCCGTATGGCATGCTATGCCGCCAATTTGCTCTACTCTTAACAGGATGACATCGGCATCACAATCTAATTGTATGCTATGTAATTTTTGCACATGACCAGACTCTTCACCCTTGCGCCATAATCGTGAGCGTGAGCGTGACCAATATACTGCCCGCTGCTCTTGCTTGGTTAAAAGTAGAGACTCTCGGTTCATCCACGCCATCATTAATATTTGACCTGTTTGAAAGTCTTGAGCAATAGCAGGCACCAGACCTTTGTCGTCCCACTTAATTTCATCTAACCAAGAATTTTTAGACATTAGCGATTCCCCCTATTCCACAACACAAGTATACCAACAAGAGCCAATGCAGTACTTACTGGAGCAAACCATACTTGATTCATAAAAGGTATGGGATGAACTATAGCCGCGCCCATAACCAGCACTAAACCAATTGCCCCACTCCAATGCCCCTTAGACTTTAACGCCTTTTCAGGTACAGCGGGGGCTACCACAGGACGAGCCGCTTGCTGCAGCGCATCGTGGACCAGGCCTGGAAGAAAGGGCAGTTGTTGGGCTAGGTCAGGCCACTCTTGCTTTAGCTGCGCGTATATTTGCTTAGGGCTCACTTGCTGTTTAAACCATTGCTCAAGAACAGGCTGGGCGGTTTCCCAAAGGTTTAATTGAGGGTAAAGCTGTCGGCCTAAGCCCTCTACATTGAGCATGGTCTTTTGCAGTAGCACCAACTGTGGCTGTACCTGCATATCAAACCGGCGCGCGGTCTGAAACAAGCCTAACAACACCTGAGCAAAAGATATTTCAGCCAATGGTTTGGAGAATATGGGCTCACTTACACCGCGAATAGCGCCTTCAAATTCATGCACCTTGGTGTCTGCTGGAAGCCAGCCACAGTCAACATGCAGCTGCGCTATTTGCTTATAATCACGATTGAAGAAAGCCAACAGTATACGCGCCAAGTAAGCCTGATCCTCTTGCGTCAGACTGCCTACGATACCAAAGTCTACCGCCATATACTGAGGGTCATTAGGTAATGCAGGGTTAATGAAAATATTGCCTGGATGCATGTCCGCGTGAAAGAAGCTATCACGAAACACCTGTGTGAAGAAAATTTCTACACCGCGCTTGGCTAGCTCTTGTCGACTAATGCCTGCTTTTTCAATCCCATCAATATCATTGACACGAATACCATAAATACGCTCTTGCACCAGCACTGTAGCGTTACTTAAATGCCAATGAATTTTAGGGATATAGAGCAGATTAGAGTTTTCAAAGTTGCGCCTAAGCTGACTAGCATTGCCAGCCTCGCGCTGTAAATCAAGTTCGTCTAGGATCGTTTTTTCGTATTCATCGATGACGCCCTGCAAGCGCAAGCGCCGAAGGTCTGGAACAGCTGCATTAATCCATTTTGCTAACAAGCGCATTAATCGAAGATCGCTTTGGATCGTGCGCCTAATGCCTGGTCGAATGATTTTCACAACTACAGATTCGCCACTATCCAAACGAGCACTGTGAACCTGTGCTACTGAGGCAGAAGCCAGGGGTACATCATCAAATTCTAAGAATGCCTGCGATACACTTTGTTTTAAGGCTTGCTCTATTAAACGCTTGGACTCTATGCTGTCAAATGCAGGCACTTTATCAAGCAGTGTAGCAAGAGACTGCGCCAGTTCATCGTCCAACATGTCTCTGCGAGTAGACAGGAGCTGGCCAAATTTAACAAATACAGGGCCTAAATCAATTAAAGCTAAGCGTATGCGCTGCGCCACAGTGCCTTGCACAGGGGTTAATAGACGCCATGGCATGCACCAAAAAATAATTCGTATGGGCAATGGCAAAGCATAGCCTAGTATGGGCAGGTCTAAGCGATATCGGATTATGACACGAACTACTGTGAAGCCGCGGAGGATTGCTTTCATGGGTTGGCCTTTCGCGCTACTTACGGTTTAACGCCGTAGTGCAAAGCCACTATGCCGCCTGTCATATTGTGAAAGCGACAATTCACTAACCCCGCTGTTTCCATCATGCCCTTTAATGTGGCTTGGTCTGGATGCATGCGGATAGACTCTGCTAAATAGCGATAGCTATCCTCATCATTGGTAATGAGCTTGCCAATTTTTGGTAAGATGTTGAAGGAGTAGGTGTCATAGACCTTGGTCAGCAATGGATTATCTGTTTTGGAAAATTCTAAAACCAATAACCGCCCGCCAGGCTTTAACACTCTGCGCATTGAAACTAAGGCCTTATCTTTGTCGGTAACATTACGCAAACCAAAGGCAATGGTTATACAATCAAATGTGTTATCAGGAAACGGGAGCTCTTCAGCGTTAGCCTGAACATAGCTAACATTACCCACAAATCCTTTATCAATTAAACGATCTCGCCCGACTTTAATCATCGATTCGTTGATATCGGCTAGAATAACCTGCCCTTTTGGCCCAACTAGGTCGCTGAAACGCATGGTAAGATCACCCGTACCACCAGCTAGATCTAACACTGAATCACCAGCTCTAACACCACTCATTTCAATGGTTTGACGCTTCCATATACGATGAATCCCCATAGACATTAGGTCATTCATAACGTCATATTTAGCCGCTACGGAATGAAATACGCCAGCTACCGCGCTTACCTTATCTCCCGTAGGAACTTCTTTAAAACCGAAATGTGTGGTTGGTTTGGGGCCTTGATCACTCATGTGTTTGCGTGTCCGTCTAAAATCTTAGGCTTGCGCCCTTTGACCCCATTCTACCTTGCCTCTGTGACCTTGTCGTGGAATTAATTAAGCTTATTGATTTTCTAGCGCTACAAGATAGTCAACTACAGCCAACATGCCTTCCTTGCTTCCTGCCAAAGTGGCATTAACCATATACTTACCATTGACTAGCATTGAAGGCACGCCTGTAATTTGAGAGCGAGCAGACAGACGATTAGATTGGCGAAGCTTGTTTTGAAGGTCAAAAGAGTCGTATGCACCATCAAAGTCAGACTTGCTCACGCCATGCTCAGCAAAAAACGCGGCTAATGCTTGACGATTAGTCATACGGCGATCATCAATATGCACTGCATCGTACATTGCTTGATGGGTCTGCTCTAACACGCCTAAGTTTAGCGCTACAAAATAAGCTTTAGCATAAGGCTCCCAACTGCGGCCAAATACTACTGGGATGGGCATAAAGGCTACATCATCAGTTTGCTTAGTAGCCCAGCGGTGCAGAAGCGGCTCAAAGTCATTGCAGTGAGGGCAGGTATAACCAAAAAATTCATTCACTACCACAGTATCTGTAGTTGATGATTTGATGGGGTTATCCAACACAACATAGTGAGTACCGGCCTGATAATTTGCAGCCTGCACAAGCATGGGCAAACTAACTAAGGCAATAAGCATCCCTATTTTTTTCAACATATTATATCTCCTAAGTAAACTGTAAGATCTCATCATAAGGGCTAATGCAAAGTATGCGAGCCCCTTTACAAGGTCTTACTCAGATTATATTAACCCATAAAAAAAGTGGCCTTAGCCACCTTTTTACTTGCGTAGCTCAACTATTCTGACAGGCCTTGAATATAGCTGGCAACTGCTTCGATTTCTTTATCGCTCATAATAGCAGCAACTTGCTGCATCATGACTGCTTGGCCATTATTACGAGTGCCAGTGCGGTAGGCTTTTAATGTACTTACAAGATAAGCTGCATGCTGACCACCTAATGCTGGGAAGCCTGCTTGTGGATTACCCGCACCTGTAGGTGAGTGACAAGCTGAACATGCCGCAACACCCTTTTCTGCAATGCCGGCACGGTAAATTTGACGACCTAGTTCAAGCAAATCTGGGTTGGTTGCTCCAACAGTGCCCTTTTGAGAAGCATAGTAAGCAGCGATATCTGCCAAGTCTTGGTCGCTGCGTCCGGTTAGAATACCAGTCATTTCAGCTACATTACGGGCACCATCACGAATATCAATCAGTTGTCTGGTAAGGTATACCTCACCTTGACCCGCTAGCTTTGGAAAGCTAGGAATCATGCTATTGCCGTCACCTCCATGACATCCACTACATACTGCAGCCTTGCCTTGACCTGACGCAGCATCTCCTGCGGCATAAGAAAAGCCCATCCAGGTCATGCCAATCATCAAACATACAATTACTTTTTTCATGTGTATTTTCCGCAAAAATTATAAAATGAACAGATCAGTTGCCTATTATAGGGCGCGCAGAGCCTGACTTCAATAAGACAACACTAAGCTAGTGCACTGTTAGCCACTTTCACAGGGTTTATTTATGTAAAAATCATGTAAAATACACGCTAATCTATCGATGACACAAACTATGACAGTCCAACACTTAAGATTTCAATCTGCCGTTTTCACCACTAGCGCAAGTAAAGTAAGTGAATGCCCTCCAGATATAGGCTCCGAAGTCGCTTTTGCGGGTCGCTCTAACGCCGGAAAATCTAGCGCTATTAATGCACTGACACGCAACAATGGCCTGGCGCGCACCAGCAAAACACCTGGCCGCACTCAGCTGCTTAACTTTTTCGACCTTAATATCCCTCAATGCCGCTTGGTAGATTTGCCAGGCTATGGCTACGCTAAGGTACCAGTAGCTATGCAGTTGAGATGGCGAAAGCACCTCAATCAGTATCTAGAGGTACGTGAGAGCTTATCAGGCTTAGTGTTAGTGATGGATATACGCCACCCACTTAAAGAATTTGATCGCATGATTATTGATTGGTGTATTGCATCAGGGCTACCGCTGCACTTATTGCTCACTAAAGCAGACAAGCTCAAAAAGAATGGGGTGATGAAAGCCAAGATGGAAGTGAAAAAAGGCTTGCCTGAACACCCTGAGGGTTTAATCACCATGCAAAGCTATTCGGCCTCTAAAGGTGAAGGCATTGCTGACTTAGAACGCCAGTTAGTCATCTGGATGAAACCTGTAGCAACTGATGAGACACTAGAGCAAGAACCGGAATCAGAAGAAGATTAAACGCGACGCAAAAAAAACCCTGAAGACCGAGGGGAGCGGTATTCAGGGTGGGCGTCTTAATATCTTCTTGGTGACGCTTAGCCAGTTACATACTATGACGCTTAGTTTTCCATTTAGTTCAAAATAATTTTATTATTTAACAATTAGTGGGCTTGGTCCCAGTTTTCACCTATCCCGACATCAACAATGAGTGGCACTAAAAGTTGTGCGGCTCCCTCCATAGCTGATTTCACACCAACTACTAACGCATCAACTTGGCTTGCATCTACCTCAAAAATTAATTCATCGTGCACCTGCATAGTCATACGTGCATTAAGGCCACTATTGGCAAGCCACTCATCAACTTTGATCATCGCTCGCTTAATAATATCTGCTGCCGTACCCTGCATCGGTGCATTGATCGCTGTTCTTTCAGAAGCTTGCCGAGCAATGCCGTTACTGGCTTTTATGTCAGGCAGGTACAATCTACGGCCATAAAGGGTTTCCACATAACCTTGTTGAGCAGCTGTTGCTTTGGTTTGGTCCATATACTCCTGTACCCCAGGATAACGAGAGAAGTAACGCCCAATATAATCTTGGCTCTGGGCACGACTAATACCTAGCTGCTTGGCTAAGCCAAAAGCAGACATGCCATAAATGAGGCCAAAATTAATGGCTTTAGCACTACGCCTTTGATCACTGGTCACTTCTTCAACAGTGACACCAAACACTTCAGCTGCAGTAGCTTTATGCACATCTTGGCCAGCAGCAAAAGCTTTTAATAGGCCTTCATCTTTTGATAAGTGTGCCATAATGCGTAACTCTATCTGAGAGTAATCCGCTGCCACCATCACTTGGCCCTTAGGCACAATAAATGCCTGCCTAATTTGACGACCTTCGCTGCTGCGAATTGGGATATTTTGTAGGTTTGGATCACTAGATGACAATCTCCCTGTTGCAGCCACCGCTTGGTGGTATGAAGTATGTATACGCCCCGTAGAACGATTAATTTCCAACGGTAGCTTATCGGTATAGGTCGACTTTAGCTTGCTAAGACTACGATACTCTAACAATAACTTAGGTAGCTCATAATCTTGTGCAAGGTCTTGTAACACAGCCTCTGCTGTTGATGGCTTACCTTTAGGCGTTTTTTTAGTCACTGGAATGCCCAGTTTTTCATACAAAATAGCACCTAACTGCTGGGTAGATGATAAGTTAAACACCTCACCTGCAAGCTCATAAGCTTCTCGTTCAAGCTCAACCAATCGCTTACCAATAACTTGGCTTTGCTCTCCTAGCACCTTAGCATCCACTAAAGCTCCTGTGCGCTCCATATGTGACAACACACTTACTAGTGGCTGTTCTATAGTGGCATAAACTTTTGCTAAAGTAGGCTCTAAAGCCAGGCATTGAGTAAAATGCTGCGCCAGCCTTAGAGTAATGTCGGCATCTTCAGCAGCATAGGGCCCAGCTTGCTCAATGTCGATTTGGTTAAACGTAAGCTGTTTTGCACCCTTGCCCGCTATATCGGCATATTTAACGGTTTGATAATCTAGGTAATGTAACGCCAACGCATCCATGTTATGTCGACTGGCAGTAGAATTGAGCACATAGGATTGCACCATGCTATCAATAATCTGTGCCTGCCATGTGATGTCATAATTAGCTAATACATTAATGTCATATTTTAAATTTTGTCCACAAATCACTTGCCCAGAATCTTCTAACAAAGGCTTTATAGCGGCAATCAGTTCTGGCCTGCTAATTTGTTCTGGTGCACCTACATAGTCGTGTCCACAAGGCACATAAATAGCTGTGCCCGCGTCGATGCATAGGGAAATGCCTACTAACTGGGCATCCATATAATTAAGGCTAGTTGTTTCCGTGTCAAAGGCAAACAGCGGCGCGTCTGTGCATGCTTTTAACCACGGCTCAAGCGCCGCCAAAGTGGAGACTGTGGTGTAATTTTTAGTGGTGACGGTAGCTGCAACAGGCTTATTGGGCGTAATCACTGCAGCCTTGGTAGAATCTGACACCTCTTGATTGCTGTGCCCTTGAGTCGCAGCCACAGGCAAGCTACCAGCGGTCACCCCTTGTTGAATTAACACACTAGCCCAAGATCTAAATTCTAGCTCTTCATACAAACCCAGTAGTGCCGCTTGATCTACTGGTTTAGGCGTCATTTGATCTAGCGTTTGTTCAAGCTCTACATCTAGCTTAATGGTAGTGAGCGCTTGAGAAAGAGGTAAAAATTCAAGCGCATTACGCAGCTTCTCGCCGATTTTACCACCAATGTCATGAGCATTTTCCATCAATACCTCTAACGTATCATAGGCTGCTAACCACTTAACTGCAGTCTTGGGCCCAGCTCCTGGGACGCCGGGTATGTTGTCAGCCGTGTCGCCTACAATAGCCAGATAGTCAATAATTTGATCAGGCCTTACGCCAAACTTACCCATCACCCCTTCTTCGTTAAGATAGGTATTAGTCATGGTGTTCACCAATCCAACATGGGGGCTAACTAACTGGGCCATATCCTTATCGCCAGTGGATATGAGCGTATCAATGCCCTGCGCAGTGGCTTGTGCTGCTAGAGTGCCGATCACATCGTCCGCTTCAACACCTGGAATCACTAGTAGAGGCAGCCCCATGGCCTTAATAATGTTGTGTATAGGCTCTATCTGTGGTCGCATATCATCCGGCATTGGCGGCCTATTTGCCTTATATTCTGAATACATTTCATTTCGAAAAGTTGGCCCTTTGGCATCGAACACCACAACAATATTGGCATTGGCATAATCTTTTGCCAGGCTACGCATCATATTCACTACGCCCTTAATGGCACCTGTAGGCATACCCTTACTGTTATTCAGTGGGGGCATAGCGTGATAAGCCCTAAACAAATAGGAGGAGCCGTCTACCAATACAACAGGCGTGGAAACTTTTGTAGTCATGATGTCTTCTAAACCAATATTTGTGATTACTGATGATGTAAAGAATACCATAATGGGGGCCGCTAAACTTGAATTGAAACGTCTTGCAGCGTACTATTTGCAGCCAAATTATTGATCTCAATTAGCTTTATAAAGTAACCACCTTATGGCCGTATACACCCACCTTAGTAATGCCCAAATTAGCGCTTATCTAGCCCCGTTTAACGTAGGGGCTTTGGTGGATTTTAAGGGCATCAGTGGCGGTATAGAAAATACCAATTATTTTGTCACTACAAAAGTAACAGGGCAGCCACAACAAGACTTTGTACTGACTCTTTTTGAAGATCTAAGCTATGATGATATTCCGTATTTCGTTGATTTAACTGATCATTTGGTTGCCAACGACGTCACTGTGCCGGCTGCTCTTAGAGATAAAAATGGTACTGCTTTAACCTTATTAGCAGGCAAACCTGCAGTTTTATTTCCTCGTTTTGCAGGCGACCATCTAGCGCGCTCAGAGATTGGGGTAAGTGAGTGTGCCATTATGGGCAAAGAACTAGCGCGTTTGCACTTAGCTGGCCAAAAGTTCGCCACAACCCGCCATAGCCATCGTGGCCAAGCGTGGTGGAGTGAGCTGGGGCCTCGCGCTGCAAAGTGCATTGATGGAGAAGGTGCTACTATGCTGATGATGGCGATTGGGCAATACGAAGCAATGCAGTCCCAGCAGCCAGATTTACCTAAAGGGGTAGTGCATGGCGATTTATTCCACGATAACGCACTCTTTAACCAAGGCCAGTTAAGCGCCACAATAGATCTTTACAATGCCAGCAATGACTACTTATTATTTGATGTGGCCATCACTGTAAATGATTGGTGCATTGCTGCTGATGGCAGTATTGAGCCTGATCTTTACAACGCCTTTTTAGAAGCGTATGCATCGATACGCACCTTTAATGAGGCAGAACACCGTTACTGGAATGCTATGCTAGTTGCTGCCGCTATGCGGTTTTGGTTGTCTCGCCTAGAAACCTTCCATGGCTTAGACGCACATCAACGCGAAGAAGGCGTTACCGTGTTAAAAGATCCTGATGTATTTAGAGATATTTTAAGTCATCGTATGCAACAATTTCAGCTCTTGCCCTCACTACCTTAGTGCCTTTGTGTTAACTGAGTATCCTATAACTCTATGACACGGCCGCAATCTAACATTGCCTGCCCAAGCTTAGCGATATAACTGGTAAGTGAAGTTGAATTGCGGGCTAAAATATCAATTTGAATTCGCTCTACCTCTGGCCCTATCACCGCATTGATAAGTTTAGGCTTAGTCTCATGGTCTGTTAAAATACAGGCTACTTTTTGCTCTTTGGCAAGCTTCGCAATAGCAGCCAACTCTTTAGCACCTGGGGGCTGATCGTCTGAGTTAGTGAAACTAGCTAAGTGTTCAAGCCCAAAGTATGACTCGAAGCCATCGATACCATCGTGATACACCAAATAGCCCTGCTTATTTTTTAATAACTGCGATTGATGGCTTTGGATCTGTGTTTTTAAGGCATCCATTTGCTGCTGCCATGCTGCACTGTCCCATGCTATGCCCATATGCTGGCTCAACGCCAACATACCTTTCAGTAAATATTCTGGATTTGTCCATGGGTGCCGCCCATAGCCTAATGGCAAGCCTTCGTGGTTGATAATAAATTGTTTGTGACTGGGGATACGAGACATTACTTTGGCAAGATAAGGTTCAAGCTCAGGCCCAAGCCAAATTACTAGCTGGGCTTTTTGGATTCGCATGATGTGACTAGGTTTTAGGCTAAAATCATGAGGCGAAGCATTAGCAGGCACAAGGGGTAATAGAGTCTCTTTGGTAATCTCTTTTATGACAAGTGAAAGCGCTTGTGTGCTGGGCAGTATAGCTGTCGATGCTGACGTTATAGTACCCAGGCACGAACATGCAACAAACACGACCGTTTGTATAAGCACGCGAAAAGAAAAAACCATATCAGTCGCCTTTTTTAATTGAGTATTAGGAATTTTTAGGGATGTTATGTTATATTATAACAACTGTCAACTTGCTCGGAACAATACATGCAAGCTACCGCATTTTCACCCCACGACCATAGTCACTGCATAAGCAGCGCCATAGATCATGCTCAAAACCTATGCACTGAGCGTGGCGTAAGGCTCACGCCTGTGCGCCAACGAGTACTTGAGTTGGTATGGCGCAGCCATCAGCCCATTGGAGCCTATGAATTACTGGCAGCATTAGCAAAAGAAGGTTTCAATTCGGCACCACCTACAGTTTATCGCGCTCTTGAGTTTTTAGGTGAGCAAGGCTTACTACATAAATTAGATAGTCTTAACGCCTACGTAGGTTGTTGTAATCCAGATACACCACATCAAGGGCACTTTCTATTATGTGAGGCTTGCAATAAAGCTCAAGAACTAGAAAGCCAATACATTAATTTAGCTTTAAAACTCAGTGCTGATCAGCATGGTTTTGAAATACAGCGCCATACTATCGAGATCATAGGTACCTGTAAAGAGTGCTTGGAAAAACCTAATCTGTTGGAGCCCACCCTATGAATGAGGTGTTACTTAGCGCCAAAGGCTTAGGAGTAAAGCGTAGCAATAGATGGCTTATTAAAGATGTGGATATCTCTCTAGAGGCAGGCCAAATCACTACTGTGATTGGCCCTAACGGCGCAGGTAAATCAACCCTAGTGCGCAGTTTACTGAGCTTAATAAAACCTAGTTGCGGCAATATCGAAGCTGTAAAAGGCTTGCGTATAGGCTATATGCCTCAAAAATTAAAATTAGAAGATACCCTGCCTCTCACAGTAGCAAGATTTTTAGATTTGGGCCGTCATAAAATGCACCAGCTTACCCCTGAGCTGTGGCACACTTTGTTGCATGAATGTCGCGCCGAAAAGCTTCTTGATAGGCCCATGCAACAGCTTTCTGGTGGAGAAACGCAACGTGTATTACTCCTAAGAGCTGTGCTTAGAAAGCCCCATTTATTGGTATTAGACGAACCCGTTCAGGGTGTCGATGTAACCGGCCAAGTGTCTTTATATAACCTTATTGGTCAGGTGAGAAACATTTTGGGCTGCGGCATCCTTATGGTTTCCCACGACTTGCACCTCGTCATGGCAGCTACAGATCAGGTGATTTGTCTAAACCAGCATATTTGTTGCTCTGGGCATCCTGAGCAAGTAAGCCAGGATCCAGCTTTCACAGATTTGTTTGGTCATCAAGGCGCTAGTAATTTAGCCTTATATAACCACCAGCATAACCACCATCACACTAGTCATGGCGAGATCATTGCGGGCGAGCATCACAAGGATTGTAATCATGGCTGATTTTTTATTATGGGCTTGGCTTGGGGGTTTAATGATTGCTGCAATCTCGGGCCCTTTAGGCTCTTTTATGGTGTGGCGAAGAATGGCCTATTTTGGAGACACCCTCGCCCATGCCGCTCTTTTGGGTGTTGCTTTAGGGCTTTTGCTGCACATAAGTATTAGCTTGGCAGTGATTTTGGTGTGTTTGTTATTGGCCCTATTATTGAGCACTTTAATGCACAGACGCATTATTGCAACAGACACTTTGCTGGGAATTTTATCCCACGCAAGTTTATCGCTTGGTTTGGTGAGCCTTAGTATTTTCGATCATGAACCCATTGATTTGATGGGGTTCTTATTTGGAGACTTACTCGCAATAGGACAGCAAGATCTTATGTGGATCGCTTTAGCTTGCTGCGTGGTAATGATTATACTTATATGGATATGGAAGCCCTTATTGTCTATTACGGTCAACGAAGAGTTAGCTCAGGTTGAAGGTATTAATGTAGCGTGGATGCGCACTTTGTTGATGCTGATGGTTGCGGTGGTGATAGCCGTAGCGATGAAAGTAGTGGGAGTTTTATTAATTACCTCACTATTAATTATACCTGCTGCTGCTGCACGTCGATTATCCAATTCACCAGAAACAATGGCCATGCTTGCAAGTTTACTGGGCATGTTATCAGTCACTGGCGGCCTGGCTTTATCCTGGTTTTACGATACACCTGCCGGCCCTTCTGTGGTGTTGATTGCCAGCGCTTTATTCTTTTTGTTGTTTAGTTTTCCACGCTCATTGCGAGCCTTTTGAAATGATTTCAAAAGGCCAAATTAGGTACGCGCCACAAGCTAAACATATGCGCCAGCTTTGGCTACTTGCTTGGCCGTTAATCATATCTAACATCAGTGTGCCCTTACTAGGCTTGGTAGATGCTGCTGTGATGGGGCATTTAGATCACGCTAGCTATTTAGGCGCAGTGGCCTTGGGTGCTACGTTGTTATCTTTTATTTATTGGGCTTTTGGCTTCTTGCGTATGGGTACAGTAGGCCTTACTGCACAAGCCCACGGTGCTGGTGATCATCAGCGTTTAATGCAGCTATTGCTTATGCCCGGGTTACTTGCTTTAGTCATTGGCTTAGGTATTGTGGCGCTGCAAAGCTGGCTTATTCCTTTGGGTGTGTCACTTATGGGCGCAAGCTTACAAGTGTCTATTTTGGCTGAAGAATACCTTACCATACGCATTTATAGTGCCCCTGCCGTTCTCATCACATACGTCTGCTTAGGTTGGTTGCTGGGTCGTCAAGATAGTCGAAGTCCTTTAATTTTATTGGTAGTAACCAACGTAACTAATATCGGTTTTAACCTGTTGTTTGTAGTTGGTTTTGATATGACTAGCGATGGCGTAGCTTGGGGCAGTTTTTTAGCTGATTATTGCGGTTTAGCATTAGCACTGGTATTGGTGTGGCGTCGCCTGATTCGTTTTGATCAAACCATTCATCTAGAATGGCATCTTTTTTCATCTCTAGCTGGGCAGCTAATCCGCCTCAACAGCTATTTATTTGTGCGCACGCTAATGCTTCTGTTCGCGTTTGCCTTTATCACTTCACAAAGCGCTCGTATGGGCGATGATGTGTTAGCGGCGAACACGTTACTATTACAATACGTTGCCTTGCTTGCTTACGCTTTGGATGGTTTTGCTTTTGCTATTGAAGCTGCCTGTGGGGAAGCTGTGGGGGCCAAAAAGAGACGGCGGTTTTATCAGCTTTGTAATGCTGCAGCGATTTATTCGATCTTTGTTGCCATCGCTGCAACGGTGGGATTTTGGTTATTTAGTCATGCCTTTATTAACATGCTCACCACCATCGAAAGTGTGCGAACAATAGCCACCAACAATGCCTTTTGGGTGATGTGGGTGCCAATAATTAGTGTATGGAGCTATTTATTTGATGGCATTTTTGTAGGCACCACCCAAGTTCAAGCCATGTTTTACTCAGTGCTAGCAAGCCTATGCACTCTTTTACCCCTTTGGCATCTGCTGGAGCCGTGGGGGAACCAAGGTTTGTGGTGGGCGTTTTTAGGTTTTTGTGGCGTTAGGGCGATAGTAGCCTTAGCGGGTTACCTTTGGCTAAGCCATAAACAGAGCTGGTTTATCGCCCACTAACACAATCGTTAAAGCAGTTTAAGAATTTGTGGCTCAACTTCTTGCACAGCGCTAGTACTTTTTTCGCTAACCCTAGTGCTCATTTCTTGACGTGTTGCAGCGCTTTGGCCAATACGTTCTTCATGGCCACAGGTAACACAGTCTCTGAGCTGCTCATCTATGTCACCTTCTTCAGGGATATAAATACGCACACTATCTTGTGCACCACACTTAGGGCACACAATGCCTGCAATAAATCTAACTTTCATTATTAGCTCCCTGAGTTACTTTATTAGCCAAACCCTTATGGCGCATTAGAGCATGCACATTGGGCTTGCGCCCCATAAACTGGATAAATAAGTCCATTGCATCACGGCTTCCGCCTTGGCCTGTGATCTCTTTCCAAAGTGCAGCACCGGTGCTGGGGTTAAATATACCCTCTTCTTCAAAGCGGCTAAAGACATCAGCCGCCAACACTTCGGCCCATAAATAACTGTAGTATCCAGAAGCATAACCCCCTGCAAAAATGTGCGCGAAACCATGTTGAAAACGATTCCATGCTGGTGCTTTTATTACCGAAACCTCTTCTCTAACTTGGTCTAATACCGCTTGCACAGACTGAGGCGCATCTTGGTTGTAGTTCATGTGTAAGCGTAAATCAAACAAGGCAAATTCTAACTGGCGCATGACAAACATACCTGATTGAAAGTTTTTGGCCGCTAACATTTTTTGTAACATTTCTTCTGGTAAAGTTGCGTTTGTTTGATAATGCTTAGCAAACAAACGCAGTGACTCCTCTTGCCAACACCAATTTTCTAAAAGTTGGCTGGGCAGCTCTACAGCATCCCATGCCACACCGTTAATACCGGCAACCCCTGCAACATCAATATTAGTCATCATGTGGTGCAACCCGTGGCCAAATTCATGAAACAAGGTCGTCACTTCACCATGGGTGAGTAAGGCGGGTGTATCCCCTACTTGGGGGGCAAAATTACACACTAAATAAGCTACAGGCAGCTGAAGCTGGCCGCTTGCTTTAATCTGACGGTTACGGCACTCATCCATCCACGCGCCACCACGCTTTTGGTCACGTGCAAAGAGATCGAAATAAAAATACCCTATGGCTTTACCTAAGTAAGCTACTTGATAAAAACTAACATCTTCATGCCAAGTACTAACCCCTTGAACTTGTGTCACTTGGATTCCATAAATACGCTTTACTACATCAAAAAGCCCACTTTGCACCTGTGGTAATGCAAAATAAGGCTTTAGCTGTTCTTGAGATAAGTCATAACGCTTTTGACGCAGCTTTTCGCTGTAATAAGCTATATCCCATGCGGCTAATGGCGAAGGGCCACCTTGATCAGTTGCAAACTCTTGTAGCTGCGCCATATCTATTTGCGCTTGTGGTTTACACGCTTTAGCTAGATCTAATAAAAAATCTTCAACTGCACGTCCAGAATCTGCCATCTTGGTTGCTACAGAATAATCTGAGTAGTGATCAAAGCCCACTAAGCATGCCATTTTGTGTCGTAAGCCCACCAGCTCTTCCATCACCTGAGTATTATCAAACTTCCCTCCATGTGGACCTTGATCTGAGGCTCGAGTGTTGAAGGCTTGGTATATTTCTTGTCGTAGCTGTGTATGCGCAGCAAAGGTCATTACCGCGTGATAACACGAAAAATCTAGCTTCAGTAAATACCCTTCTAAATTCTTAGATTTGGCATTTTCTTTTGCCTGTTTCAAAGCAGAGTCGGGTAGCCCGAGGACGTCGTCACTATCTGTTACGTGTTTACTCCAAGCCTGTGTGGCATCCATAAGATTATTTGAAAAGCGTGTAGAGAGTTCTGCCATTTGTTGTTTTAGTTGACCATACTCTATTTTCTTTTGTGGACTTAAACCCACCCCAGACAGTTGAAAGTCTTTAATTTGGAGCTTAACAAATTGCTGCTGAGGCTGACTTAAATGGCCAAACTCTTGGCTATCTAACAATTCGACAAAAGCCAAATACAAGGCTTTGTTTTGTCCCATTTGTGTAGCATAGGCTGTCAATTTTGGCAGACACTCATCAAAGGCAGCCCTTACATCATCCTTATTGCTCACGCCATGTAAATGACTCAGTGGACCCCAAAGCCGATCAAGCTCATCGCCTAACTGTTCTAATGTGGGCACAAGTTGCTCATAGCTCAAGCTTTTAGTGTTCAGTAGGTTGTCAATTTCGTGTTGGTTATGTGCCAGCTGTTTGTCCAGCTTGGCTGCCAGTTGCGCTGGAGCGATGGAAGAAAAATCTGGCAGTAGCAATACATCTTGTAAATCATTTGTTACACAAAGGGCGGTCATAGCATCTCATCGATTGTTTTGTATCTTAGTGGGGTTATAATAGTGCCTCTTTAGGCAATACCCAACGTTTTGCTGCAAATTAGGAACAACAATGTCAATTCGACCCCTAAAACACGCCACACCAAAGATTGATCCCACTGCATTTGCAGATCAGCAGTGTATTATCATCGGCGACGTTCACATTGGTGCCGATTCATCGATCTGGCCATACAGTGTAGTTCGTGGGGATGTGAATCACATTCGTATTGGCCACTCCACTAGCATACAAGACGGATCCATCTTACATGTCACCCACAAAAGCGCTCACAACCCACAAGGTTACCCGTTGATCATTGGAGATCAAGTGACCGTAGGGCATCGCGCTATTTTACACGGCTGTACCATTGGTGATCGTGTTTTAGTAGGCATGGGCAGCACCGTAATGGACAATGTGGTAGTAGGTAATGATGTTATGATTGCCGCCAACAGTTTAGTAACACCAGGAAAGCAACTTGCCAGTGGCTTTTTGTACGCCGGCAGCCCAGCTCGGCAGAAGCGCCCTCTTACAGAAAAAGAGCTGGCAAGCTTGACCTACATGGCTAATAACTATGTGACCTTAAAAAACCAGTATCTAGCACAGGAAAACCGATGAGCAACCCATATAATAAAGATTACCCTATCTCTTGGGAAGAATTGCACCGCAATGCCCGCGCACTGGCTTGGCGCTTGTTAGATCAAGGCCCATGGAAAGGCATTATTGCGATTACTCGAGGTGGTTTGGTGCCGGCTGCAATTATTGCCCGCGAATTGGACATTCGCTTGATTGACACTATTTGCATTTCTAGTTACGGCCAACTTGAAGCTGGCGTAGAAGCTAGCAAACAAGGGCAGCTCAAGTTACTCAAAGGGTTTGAAGGTGACGGTGATGGTTTTTTGTTAATAGATGACCTAGTAGATACAGGTAAAACCGCTGCTGCGGTTCGTCAAATGGTGCCTAAAGCTACATTCGCTACTGTTTACGCAAAGCCTGCCGGAAAGGCTGAAGTTGACTTGTATATTACCGAAGTAAGCCAAGATACTTGGATTCGTTTCCCGTGGGATATGGCGCAAAGTTTTGCAACCCCCATCGCAGACATTCAATCGTAGAACTGGTGCTTAGCCAAAGGGAATCGGCGTGACACAATTTTTATATTTATCCACGGTGCTTATATGGGGTACCACTTGGATTGCAATTCACTGGCAGCTTGGCGAAGTTGCTGTGCTTGTCTCAGTGTTTTATCGCTTTGCTTTAGCCTCCATTTTAATGATGTTTTTAGTGCTTGTTAGTGGCCGACTACAAGCCACCACCCGACAAGATCATGCCTTTATGGTATTGCAGGGCATGTGTTTGTTTTCCTTAAACTTTGTGTGCTTTTATACAGCCGGTTTAGCCATATCCAGTGGTTTACTTTCTGTTATATTTTCCTCTGCTACCTTATTTAATGCTTTAAACAATCGCATTTTTTGGAAAGAAAGGCCAACCCGCTCAGTGTTTGGAGCAGGAGCGCTAGGAATTATTGGCCTAAGCTTAATGTTTTGGCCAGAGTTAGTAAAAGATGCTGATAAAGGAGTCGACCTAGCCAGCATAGGGTTTGCTTTTCTAGGGACGTTTTTGTTTTCACTGGGCAACATGATTTCAGTAAGGCACAACAAAAAGGGCTTAAAACCTCTTACTGGTAGCGCTTACGCTATGGTTTATGGCGCTGGTTTTTTAGCTATGTTATTAGTTATCACCGCTACCCCATTATCTTGGGATCCACGCCCTCAATACGTTGGCAGCTTATTTTACTTATCCATTATTGGCACAGTAGCTGGGTTCACCGCCTACCTATCACTTATTGGGCGTATCGGTGCTAACAAAGCAGCCTATGCCACCGTTATGTTTCCAGTCGTTGCATTAGCGTTATCTACTGTGTTTGAAGGATACCTATGGAGCCTAAGTAGTGTGACCGGTTTAGCGCTGGTATTGATAGGCAATGGCCTTATTTTAGGTATAAAGCTACCTTTTATGGGGCCCACGAAAACGTCAATCTAGTTTGCACTAAGCGCTACTGTTAGCGTGTAATATCAAATTTATTCTTTAAGGAATGGTTTAGAAAAAAGCCTACCAAGCTCTTCGTCTGAAATTTGCTGATCAGCAAACTTAAATGTACCTTTTTCCAACATTTCCTTAGCGGCACTTTTAACAAGTGCAAATGTAGCTCTAGCCAATGAGCCCCCAATGCTAATACGCGTCACCCCTGCATCTTTGAGCTGGGCAAGTGAAATAGGTGTGCCCGATAACCCCATCACTACGTTTATGGGACCATTCACTTCTTTTACCAACTCTTTAATCATGGCTATATTACTGATGCCTGGAACAAACAGGCAATCTGCCCCTGCTTCTTGGTATCGATTTACCCGATTAACTGATTCTGCAAATGCATTCGGGTGACCTGTGAGAAAGCACTCCGCCCTAGCGGTCAGTATAAACGCAGTATTAGAATCAGCTATCGCTGCCTTGGCGCTACGTATACGCTCTACTGCTAAGTCAATGCTATACAGTGGCTTATCTTTGTTGCCAGAGTAGTCCTCAATGCTTGCACCAACCACTCCTGTGGCGACGATTTTTTGCATATTCTCGAACACAGATTCAGGTGTATCTCCATAACCATTTTCTGCATCCATACTGACTGGAATTCTCACCACTTCAGCAATACGGCGCGTTTCAACTAACGCCGTATGAAAGGATAGTCTACCCGCGCAATCAGGCAATGCGTGACTGTATGCGACACCTGCACTAGTTGTCGCGATGGCTTCAAAACCAGCCTCTTCAAGCATGACTGCACTACCTGCATTCCAGGCATTGGCCATGATGAAAGTTTCCCCAAGGGTATGAAGTTGTTTAAATTTAGTCGCTTTATCGATCATCACTGTTCCAAAAATTAGGCCTGCATTTACAACATCAAAAGTGGTTTAAAGAAAAGTCACATCAAGTTAGCATCGAGCCACTTATACATTACCATAGCATCTATGAACCCTTGATTGGGGTGAGCAAAGGCTTTTGGTAAGCGGCCAACCTCACTAAATCCTAACTTCTGCCACAGGGAAATGGCTGAAGTATTACTGGTTGCTACAAAATTAAACTGCATGGCTTTATAACCCATAAGGGTGGCCTGTTGCTGTGAATGCTCACACATCAAGGTGGCTA
>DKMQ01000047.1:0-2425 GCA_002470565.1 Oceanospirillaceae bacterium UBA7410
TGGTCGGGACGGCAGGATTTGAACCTACGACCCCCTGCCCCCCAGGCAGGTGCGCTACCAAACTGCGCCACGCCCCGACACTACTTGCTAAGCTAGTCTAGGACAAGCTCGAGCAGGGCGTATGTTACTTTAATCCCTGTCACTTTGGAAGCAACCAGGCATAGAATTAGGTAACAAAATAGAATTAAATCAAGTCATTGGTGCGCTTAATGCGTGGAGCTAGTTTTCTTTCTCAACACGGTCTTTAAGCTTCTGGCCTGGCCTAAAAGTAACCACTCGTCGGGCAGAAATAGCCACCTCTTCACCTGTTTTGGGATTACGTCCGGGTCTGGAGCGTTTATCTCTTAGGTCAAAATTGCCAAAGCCTGACAATTTCACTTGCTCATTGCTAATAAGACTAGAGGACACTTCTTCAAAAAAAGCTTCCACCATTTCTTTGGCTTCTCGCTTACTTAATTTTTGTTCAATACTTAGGCGTTCTGCCATGTCAGCTTTGGTGAGTGATCCCATAAATGAGCTTCCACTGTTATTTATTATTCTCTAGCTTACCAAGCTTAATGGCCCCGTTAGCGCTATCACTAACGGGGTATTTTTAGCCTCTTAAGCTCGCATCAAGGTGCTTAGACAGGTGTTCAACCGCCTGTTCAACCCATTGATTTACTTCATCATCAGTAAGAGTGCGCTCTGGGTGCTGCCACGTCAAGCCTAAAGCTAGACTTTTTTGACCGTTTTCAATACCTTGGCCTTGATAAACATCAAATAAACGCACGCCAGTAAGCCATTTACCAGCACTTAATTCAATGGCTTGCGTCACCTTAGCAACACTTATTTTTTCATCTACAATAATGGCTAAGTCACGGCGCATTTCAGGAAACTTAGATAACGTTTCATAAGCAGACAATACACCTTCACTAATTGAGGCAAGATCCACTTCAAACATAAACACAGGGCCTTGAAGGTCTAAGTCTTTCAATAACCCTGGGTGCATAGCTCCAATGTAACCTATGGTTTTGTCAGCAAACTTAATCGCTGCACTTTGGCCTGGGTGTAAGGCTAAGTGTTGAGCCGCTTCAAAGGAGAACGTTTGTCCACAGATTTGTAATAAAGACTCCAAATCGCCTTTGGCATCAAAATAATCTACTGCCTCAGACTTACCATGCCAGCTTTCAGGATGCTTTGAACCATATAGCAGACCCGCAAACACGTCTTGTTGCTGCAAGCCTTGATCACTAGGGATAAACCGCTGTCCTGTCTCAAACAAGCGCACGCGTGATTGTTGACGATTTTGGTTATGCTGCAAAGCCTTCACCAAACCTGGCCATAGGCTTGTGCGCATCACGGCCATATCTGCAGAAATGGGGTTTATAAGCTTTACAGGTTTGTTTTGATCGTCAAACTTAGCCAATAAACCTGGCTCTACCATGCTATAGGTAATCGCCTCTTGATAACCACGGCTCACCATATGGCGACGTAACACAGTTAAAGGGCGCTCTATTTCAGGCTTAGCAGGTATTTCCATACTCGCTACAGGGTTAGTGCTAGGTAGATTGTTATAGCCGTATACCCGTGCCACTTCTTCTACAAGGTCTGCTTCTATAGCGACATCAAAGCGCCATGAAGGCGCGGTAAAGGTCCAACTCTTGTCATCAGATGACACTAAACAAAGGCCTAAACGGGTGAGAATATCCAGCACTTTTTCATCAGCAATCTTATACGCTAACAAAGATTCTAACCTAGCTTTACGCAAAACAACCTGCGTTAGGCTGGGTAAATGCTCTGTAGACACTTGTTCAACGATTGGGCCTGCTTCGCCTCCCACAATGCTTTGTAACAACAATGTGGCGCGATCCATCGCTTTACGCTGTAGGTCATAATCTACACCTCGCTCAAAACGATGGGATGCATCGGTATGCAAGCCATAGCTTCGCGCTTTGCCAGCAATGCTGATAGGGTTGAAAAAAGCAGCTTCTAAGAATACATTGTGAGTGCCTTCACCTACGCCAGTGTCAGCACCACCCATGATGCCCGCCATGCCTAATACACCTTCGTTATCAGCAATCACCAAGGTTTCATCAGTAAGCTCAACTTTTTGGCCGTCAAGCAAGGTTAGGCTTTCACCTTGGTTTGCCATACGCACGATAATGGAGCCATTCACCTTATCCAAATCATATGCGTGCATGGGCTGACCCATTTCAAGCAAAATGTAGTTGGTCACATCTACCACAGGGTCAATACTTCGCACATCACAACGGCTTAGCTTTTCTTGCAGCCACAGTGGAGACGTTTTAGTAATATCGATGTTGTTTAACACACGACCCAAAAAGCGCGGGCAATGCTCAGGGGCGTTTACCCTTACTGAAAATACATCTTCTATTTGTGGTGCTTGCTCAGTGTATTCAGGGCAAGTGACATCAAGCGAGTTAAG
>DKMQ01000047.1:2502-5132 GCA_002470565.1 Oceanospirillaceae bacterium UBA7410
CGAATATCAGCACCTACTGGAGCATCTAGAGCAAGTTCCATAATGCCATCATTTTCTTCACCGATTTCAAGCTCAGAAGCCGAACACAGCATGCCAAAAGATTCTTCTTGGCGAATTTTGGCCTTTTTAATTTTGAAGTTACCTGGCAGTACAGCACCCACCGTAGCAAAGGCCACTTTAATGCCTACACGCGCATTAGGTGCACCACATACGACCTGAGTTTCAGTAGCACCATCACTAACCTGACAGACTTTTAGCTTATCTGCGTTTGGATGCGCACTAGCACTTACAATTTCACCTACGATGACGCCACTAAACTCGCCTGCGGCAGAGCATACATCGTCAACTTCTAGCCCAGCTAAAGTAATCTGAGCTACTAATTCATCACTGCTTATTGCTGGGTTAACCCACTCGCGCAGCCACTGTTCACTAAATTTCATGTCTATCTCTGCCTCGAGGGTTAACTAAATTGGGCCAAAAAGCGCAGGTCATTTTCAAAGAACATCCGCAAGTCTTTCACGCCATAGCGCAACATAGCCAAACGCTCCACACCCATACCAAAGGCAAAGCCTGTGTATTTTTCAGTGTCGATACCTGAGTGCTCGAATACCTTGGGGTGAACCATGCCACAGCCCAGTACTTCCAGCCACTTTTGTTCGCCGTCTTTACCTAAGTACCCAATATCTACTTCAATTGAAGGCTCGGTAAAAGGAAAGTATGAAGGGCGAAAGCGTACTTGAAGATCGCGCTCAAAAAATACGTTCAAAAAGTTATGCAAGATCCCTTTTAGGTCTGCAAAACTAATATTGTCATCAACCAACAACCCTTCTATCTGGTGAAACATGGGAGAATGGGTTTGGTCAGAGTCACAGCGATATACACGGCCTGGGCAAATAATGCGGATAGGCGGTTGCTGGGTTTCCATAGTTCTTACTTGTACGCCTGATGTATGCGTGCGTAGTAACGTGCCATCACCAAAATAAAACGTGTCATGCATTGCACGCGCTGGGTGATGGGCAGGGATATTTAGGGCTTCAAAATTGTGATAGTCATCTTCTATTTCTGGGCCTTGGGCAACAGAAAAACCAATTTGAGCAAAAAAGTTTTCAATACGTTCGATGGTCATAGTGACAGGATGTAAGCCACCAAGGTCTTGGCCACGGCCAGGTAATGTCACATCAATGCTTTCTACTGCAAGCTGTGCACTTAGGGCTTCAGCTGCCATCATAGTGCGCTTAACAGTAATTGCATCTTGCACCTGCTGTTTGGCTTCATTGATTTTTGCGCCTGCTGCAGGGCGCTCATCAGCTGACAATTTACCAAGGTTTTTGAGCTGTTGTGTTAGCTCGCCTTTTTTACCTAAGTACTGAACCCGAACTTGGTCAAGGGCGGTTTCGTCTGCCGCTTGAGCCACGGCAGTTAAGCCATCGGTGACCAGTTGCTTGAGGTGTTGCATATTATTCTCCATCTAAAACAAGACAGGGGAAGAGTTTGCACTCTTCCCCTGTTTCTAATCCTCCTAAGAGGATACGAAGGTAGTTTAATCTATACTAACCAAAGTTAGTTAGATCAACCAGCTTAAGCGAGTGCCGCTTTAGCCTTCTCTACGATCGCTGTGAATACCGCTTTGTCATGAATGGCTAAATCAGCCAACACTTTACGGTCGATCTCGATTGAAGATTTCTTCAAACCAGAAATCAAACGGCTGTAAGACAACCCATTCATACGCGCACCGGCGTTAATACGGGCAATCCATAGAGCACGGAACTGACGCTTACGTTGACGACGGTCGCGGTAGGCATATTGGCCAGCTTTGATTACGGCTTGCTTAGCAACTCGGAATACACGGCTACGAGCACCGTAATAGCCTTTAGCCAGCTTGAGGATCTTCTTATGACGACGGTGTGCTTGGACACCACGTTTTACGCGAGACATTATACTTCTCCTTACCAGTGACTAATTAGATATACGGCAACATGCGCTTTACTAATGGCTTATCTGCAGAACTAATCTGCAAAGTGCCACGTAAATGACGCTTACGCTTGGTACTCTTTTTGGTCAAAATATGACTGGTGAAGGACTGACGGTGTTTAAAGCCGTTAGCAGTTTTCTTGAATCGTTTTGCAGCGCCGCTGCAAGATTTCATCTTAGGCATTACATTTACTCCACGCATTCGTTGATTGTTAATGAAGACGCACTTAAGAACCTAAACTCTTAGATGGTCTCCCGATTGCAGCTTTTAACGGCTACTTTCTTTTCTTTGGTGCCAAAACCATAGTCAATTGACGGCCTTCCATCTTTGGATACTGCTCTACTCCAGCGTATTCAGCCAAATCGACCTCTACACGCTTGAGTAAATCCATACCCAATTCTTGGTGTGCCATCTCACGACCACGGTAACGCAAGGTTACTTTAGTCTTGTCACCATTCTCTAGGAAACGGATCAGGTTGCGTAGTTTTACCTGATAATCTCCTACATCAGTCCCTGGACGGAACTTGATTTCTTTCACTTGCGTCTGCTTTTGCTTCTTTTTAGCAGCCGCTTTTTGTTTTTTCACTTCAAACACTTGTTTGCCGTAATCCATGATCTTACAGACCACAGGCTCAGCATCGGCTGCAATCTGCACTAG